>JAOAPW010000218.1 GCA_025463105.1 Candidatus Acidiferrum typicum
CGCACGCAACGCTGGAACCTGGATCTGCGGCGTAACGTATGGCTTTGGCAGTCACCGCCTCGCCGAATTCCCTCCCGATCTTCTCGTCGACAACCTCACGGAACTTTTGCCGCACCTTTCAGGCGCTGCTGTTCAAGATCTTCGTTAGAACCGAATCATCGGGTCAGCTATGAACGGCTGGACGGCTTCTCAACGGCGCAAAACCATTCCCAGGTGTCCTTCAGACCTTCTTCAAATCCGAAGCGCGGGTTGTAGCCCAGCACATCTTTTGCGCGAGAGATGTCCGCCTGCGAATCGTGGATGTCTCCTTCGCGAGGCGGGCCGTATTTTGCCTTTGCGGGACGTCCAGTAATTTTTTCGAGCAGCGCCAGGGTCTGGTTCAATGTATAGCGAGAGCCTGTGCCGATGTTGATTGCGAGTCCCGCGGCGCGTTTCGATTCGCATGCCAGAAGATTTGCCTCCACCGCATTTCCTACATAGGTGAAATCGCGTGATTGTTCGCCATCACCGTAGACAATGGGTTGTGTGTCATTGAGTAGGGCGGCGTTGAACAGAGAAAGCACGCCGGAATAGGGCGACCCGGGATCCTGCCGCGGTCCGAACACGTTGAAATATCGCAACGAAACGAATTCCAGGCCGTAGCATCGCTGAAATACCTGGCCATACATTTCGCCCGCAAGTTTCGAGAGGCCATAGGGAGAAATCGGCGCTGCGGGCATTTCCTCGCGTTTTGGCAGCGTGGGAGTTTCCCCATACACGGAGGAAGAACCAGCGAATACCACGCGTTTCACTTTCGCGTCTCTCGCCGCTATCAGAACATTCAGTGTTCCGTCCACGTTGACGCGATTGGTTTCCAGAGGATCTTTTACGGAGCGTGGCACGGAGGTTCTTGCGCCCAGATGCAGCACGTAGTCAACTCCGCGGCACGCCTCACGTAATCTATCGAGATCCGTAACGCTATGCCGCAGAAGTTCGACCTTGTCCTGCACCTCGATGAGGTTCTCCGCTTTGCCGCTGGAAAGATCGTCCAGCACCACCACGTCGTGGCCGCGACGCACGAGTTCGTCCACTGTATTCGACCCGATGAATCCCGCGCCTCCTGTTACGAGGTAACGCATCGAATGACTCCTCTCAGAAAAGAAAATCAATGCCGGAGATTCCGTGGACTTCTTGTATCAACTTCATTTCATCTTTACTTGATCGCGAGCTTAGCTTGAAGAGCGGAGTGCCCTCTCCGTCCCGAAATACATGGGACGAAGAGACCTCTACAATACCATCGTCGTCTCCAGCAGTTGTAGAGACCGCCCGTTTTTGGGGCGGGCAGGTTTTCGTTCTCTCCAGAACCAAACTGCGTCACCATTCGATCGCGAAACTATGGTTATGACTTCACTGGTTTCCATGCCGCTTTTTTTGTACCCTTCACTATAGCGTGCCGCAACGGACGATGTCATGCTCTCCGGGCTTGTACGCCCGATCAAAGGGTGGCGTCCGCTTTGGCGCGTCGGCAGGATTGAATGGCTCACGGAAACTCAATAAAGGGACGATGTATCCGAAGTGCGGCGGCGCTTGCAGTCATGGTCGCGTGCTCGTCGATAATTCTTGCTCAGAAACCCAAACGCCCTAAAGCTCCCTCCAAAAGTCCTGCGGCTCCGGCAGCGACTGTAGCTAGCGTGCCGTTTCGTGCGGGTGAAAACCTGGAGTACCGGGTTTTGTTTTCAAAATATTCCGTCAATGCCGCAAAAATTGAAACGGCCGTCGTCGAGCAACGGCCTTTCTTCGGACACCTGGCATGGCATTTTCGGGCTTCAGCGCACACCATGGATACCACGCGAATGCTCTTTGCCATTGACGACCAGATCGACTCATACACGTCCGCCGCCAACTTGGTTTCGCTGCAATATGAAATGTATCTGCACGAGCAGGGGAAAGAGCAAACGTCTCTTTATCGCATGACCACAAATGCCGACCCTGCGCCCGCGGACGCTAGGGCATTGCGCGTAGTTCCTGGAACGCTGGACGCCATCGGTTTTCTTTACACTCTGCGTGCGGCGGATTGGCAGGCGGTTCCGGAACTCAAGGCGCCGGTATTTGACGGAAGACGCCTGTACGACGCGGTTGCCCGGATCGACACGCCGCAAGGCAATGTAAGCGTTCCAGCGGGCAATTTCCCGGCATTTCGTGTGGCGATCCGCTTGCTCGATCATGGGAAGGAACTCACCGACACGCGCCTGTGGGTATGGATTGCCAGGAATGCGGCCCATACGCCAGTCCTTGTGGAAGCGGAAATCCCATTCGGGACTTCGCGAATCGAACTCATGCACTTACCGTGATTGCGCGACGAGTTCTGTCGCGGAACTGTCCGCTTATTCCTGACTTATAGAATTCTGTTTTCTGGCGGGATCTACGCAGGGCTGCTTGATTGAGGCTCGCGGTTACTTTTTCTTGACTGCGGCGGGTAACGGATCGGGCAGAACCCAATCTTCCGGTGGGAATGCAATGCGCCAGAAATCTGGTGAGCTTGACGTGAAGTCAATACCGACTTGAATCTTTTCGCCCGTGGCAGGGCCGATATACACGACTTTACATGTCAGATCCTGCTGCGTGGCGCGATTCCTCAACCGCAGCATTTGCCCTTTTACAACCTTGGCCGCGAGCGCGACCATGGCGCCATGGGCATTCACGACCATGGTCTGCGTATCTTCCTTAAATACGGCAGTTCCGCCTTCGCTGGAGACAGTCACTGGAACGCTGACGATCACGCGTTGGCTGCGCCGGCGGCTGGATTCTCCCCCGCCTTTGATTGGGTCCCAATTGGACATGTTACTACGCTAAAGCAGCGCGCGAATTCTGACAAGATAATGCCTGACGGGAACATTCAATCAGTAACTCCACGGCGGGATGCAGCAGGTATCTGCAACAAGTTCTCTTACGCCTGCGGAGCCTGACTGAGGAATCACGTTTTTTTTGGGAAACGAATTCCTTCGATCAGGGAGCAGGCAATGTGCCCGATTGTAATGTGGGATTCCTGAATGCGTTGCGCGTCCCGGGAGGGCACGTTCAGCAGCAAATCTACTTTATCGGCAAGCGCGCCGCCGGTCTCGCCGGTCAATGCCACGCGAAAAGCGCCGCGGCGCGCTCCAGCTTCGACCCCGCGCACGACGTTGGGACTGTTTCCGCTGGTGGAAATGGCCACCAGGATATCTCCGCGCTCCACCAGCGATTCAATCTGCCGCGAATAGAGTTGTTCGAAGCCGTAATCGTTGCCCGTTGCAG
>JAOAPW010000233.1 GCA_025463105.1 Candidatus Acidiferrum typicum
GGATTTAAATTCTGGGCCTGAACGAACGCTCCTAGAAATGAAGCTCCGTCGGGACCTTTATCCGTTCCGGTAACCGTCGCGCCATGCGCAATTGGATTAAAAAACACAACGAGAATCAGAATACCCAAGGACTTCAAAGTGGTCTTCATAGCCCCTCCTGATTCAAACCGCGCGAGCAGCTATCCCCTGATTCCCGGATTGTATCGCAATTCAATCCAGCAAGATCGGCATACATAGAACGGGCTCGACGTGGAAATCGAGCCGGTTTATTTCCTGAAGCGCGCGGCCGAGCATCGCGCTGGTGCACGTTTCAAGCGTCATGATGAACGGGAGCGCGGAGTGAGGATAACCGGGTCTCTGCAAAACGGCGTCGATGCCGATTCCATATCTCGCAAGCACGGTGGCCACGGCGGCGATGATTCCGGGCCTGTCCTTTACAACGAAACGCAAGTAATACGGCGCGGTGAACTCTCCGCTGACGTGTTTCGGCATTTCCACCGCCGGAAGAGCGTTCCCGGATAATGCGCCGCCGCTCCGCGCGATCGAGTACAGATCGGAAATCACAGCTACGGCCGTGGGATCTCCTCCTGCTCCAAAGCCCGAAAAAACCATTTGTCCGGCATATTGTCCCGTCACCATCACGAGGTTTTTGCTTCCCTCGACATGCGCGACCAGAGAAGAAACCGGAACGAGCGCCGGGCGAACGAATCCATGGATACTCAATCCATCTTCTGTGTCCTTCTTGGCCAGGGAAATCTGGCGAATCGTGCAATTCAGTTCGCGCGCGTACGCAAAATCCACAGCGTCCACTGACGAAATCGGCCAGCAAGGAATTTGTTCGCTTCGCACGCGGGCGCGCAGGCCGGCCTGCGTCAAAATGACAAGCTTCGCCCGGGCATCGAATCCTTCCACATCATCGCGGGGATTCGCTTCGGCAAAACCGAGTTCCTGTGCTTCCTTCAAAGCTGTCTCGAAGCTTGCGCCGGTCGCCTCCATCTTGGTCAGAATGAAATTGCAGGTTCCATTCAACACGCCCGCGATTTTGTAGAGCCGGTCCCCGGCCAGGCCTTCCTGAATTCCGATGATTGCGGGTATTCCTCCGGCAACCGAGGCTCCGAATTCGATGCGTGTGCCTTTTTCGCGGGCCAGGTCCAGCAATTCGGGTCCGCTGTGGGCAATCAGAAGTTTGTTTGCGGTGACCACCGACTTGCCGGCCCCCAACGCTTTCTGAATCCATTCGCCGGCAGGCTCGATGCCTCCAACGAGTTCCACAAAAATATCGGCATCGGAGGAAAGCAGGTCGCTAATGTTCTCTGTCCATCGTACGCTGGAAGGAACCCAATCCACTTTTTTACGAACCACGTTGCGGTTGAAAATGTGCGTCAACTCAAAACTATCGTTCGCTTCATGGCAGAGCAGTTTCACGACGGAGCGACCCACAGTGCCAAAACCTGCGAGGGCAATTTTCAACTTCTTGTGGGCGGGCTTCTGCTTATTCCTCGTTTCCAACTTGTTTTTAGACTTCGATTTCACACGTTTCACTTTTGCCGGCAATTCATCACCTCGTTTTTGGAACAGGGACAGCTACGGTCTTCCCTTGAGACGGCAAGAATTATAAGGTATTTCGGTATCGACTCCCGGGAATCTGATGGGTTGGTTCGTAATGCGACTTAACCAACCCGGCGGAATCTAATTATCATGGCCCAGATCAATCAACGGTTGCCGCAAAACGTGGAAGGCGAGTTCTTTGTGGACTCCACTTGCATAGATTGCGATGCCTGCAGGCAGATCGCGCCCGCGAGCTTTCGCGATCATGGCGGACAATCCAGCGTTTACCGACAGCCGCAAAATCCCGGTGAGATGCACCGCGCGCTCATGGCGCTGGTGGCCTGCCCGACAGCGTCGATTGGCACGGCGTCTCACCGGAGCGCCCGCTCGGGCGTCACCGCATTTCCTGTCCACGTTGTGGATGATGTTTACTTTTGCGGCTTCACATCGGAAGCGAGTTTCGGCGCGTGGTCGTATTTGATCGTGCGCCCGCGGGAACAAGGCGGCAACGTGCTGGTGGACTCGCCGCGATTCACAACTCCCCTGGTAAAGCGCATCGAAGAAATGGGCGGCGTGAACCTGATGTTTCTTTCGCACCGCGACGATATCGCAGATCACGTCAAATTTGCGGAGCATTTTCACTGTCCGCGAATCATGCATGAGGGTGATGGTGCCGCGTCGCGGGGCATCGAACGCGTGACCTCCGGAGTGGATCCTTTGCGGATCGATGACGAATTGTTGTTGATTCCAACGCCCGGGCACACGCGCGGTCATCAGGTTCTTTTGTACCGGGACAAGATATTATTCACCGGGGACCATCTGGCGTGGTCGCCCGCGCGGGAAACTTTGACGGCTTTTCGCGATGTCTGCTGGTATTCCTGGAAGGAGCAGACACACTCGATGGAAAAGCTGCTCGCTTATCGGTTCGAATCGGTTCTGCCGGGGCATGGCCGCATTCACCATGGAACAGCCGAAGAAATGCACGAACACCTCGAGCGCTGCGTGGCACGCATGAAGAAACTATGAAACCCACGTCACGAAATTGTATTTGTGTCAGAAATCCCGGGAACGCCAATCGGGAGATTGGCGTTCCCGGTGAAGGCTCACACACGCTCGAGCATGATGGCGATTCCCTGCCCCACGCCAATGCACATGGATGCCAGTGCGTAGCGCCCCTTGCTGCGTTGAATCTGCCGCGCCGCAGTTAAAACCAGCCGCGCACCGCTCATCCCAAGAGGATGTCCAATCGCAATCGCGCCGCCGTTGGGATTCACTTTTTCGCTATCGTCCGGCAGTCCAAGTTCGCGCGTCACTGCCAACGACTGCGAGGCGAATGCTTCGTTCAATTCGAACACGTCCACATCCGCCATAGACATCTTTAATCGGCCAAGCAGCTTTCGAACAGCGAAGATCGGCCCAATTCCCATAATATCCGGCTCCACGCCCGCCGTAGACACGCCCATCACACGAGCCACCGGCTTCAAGCCGAATCGGGCCGCCGCGGTCTCGGAGGCAACAAACATCGCGCACGCTCCGTCATTTATTCCGGAAGCGTTTCCGGCCGTCACCGTGCCGCCTTTCCGGAATGGAGTTGGCAATTTCGCAAGAGCTTCGTAAGTCGTGTCCGCGCGAATATGTTCGTCGTCGGAGACAGTAGTCACTGTTCCTTTAGGGGCCGGAATATTTACCGGCACAATTTCCTCCGCCAGAATCCCGGCCTTTTGCGCGGCGGCGGCCTTTTGTTGCGAGCGCAAGGCGAAGCAGTCTTGCGCGGCGCGATCGATTTTGTATTTCTCGGCCACATTTTCCGCTGTTTCCGGTATGGACGCGGTTCCGTACATTTTTACCATCAGCGGATTTACAAAACGCCAGCCAATCGTGGTGTCGTAGATTTCCGGTGCGCGCGAAAATGCGGACGCCGCCTTAGGAATCACAAACGGCGCGCGGCTCATGCTTTCTACTCCGCCCGCAATCGCCAGTGAAATTTCACCGGCCACGATCGCGCGCGCGGCCATCGACACGGCCTCCATCCCCGATCCGCACAATCGGTTCACCGTAGCGCCGGGTACAGTATGGGGAATGCCGGCCAGCAGCAACGCCATCCGCGCAACATTGCGGTTATCTTCCCCCGACTGGTTCGCGCAACCGAAGAAAACTTCATCGATCGATTCCCAGTCGCTTTTTCCGAACTGTTCACGCAAAGTCCTCAATGGAATTGCGGCCAGGTCGTCCGTGCGGACCTGCGAGAGCGCGCCGCCATAACGTCCTATCGGCGTTCGTATTCCCTCACAAATAAATGCAGTGGACATTTCGTTGTTTCCTCTTCCATTCGCCACGTGTAGTCGTCCCTACGCCGCGGACTTGCCGAGACCGAGCACGCGTTCCGCATTCCCATAAAACACGCGCTCCTTGATGTCATCCGAATAACCGAATTCATCCCATTCGCGCAGCAGACGAGCATACGGAATGCTGGGATAATCGCTGCCAAACAGTATTTTTTCCTTCAACCGGCCGCGAATATCGCGCACGAGTGACGCCGGGAAATATTGCGGCGCATACCCGGATACTTCCCAGAACACATTGCCTTTGTGCAAGGCTACAGCGGTCATCTCTTCGACCCATGGCCAACCGATATGCGCGGCGATGATAGTCAAGTGTGGAAAATCGGCAGCCAGTTCGTCAATCGCGGATGGATGCGCATGTCGAAGCTTGGCGCCCATCCCGCCGGGCATGCCCGCTCCCATTCCTGTCGTACCAACGTCAATCATTACCGGCACTTTTAATTCGTTGATGACTTCAAAGAGCGGATAGAGCCGCCGGTCGTTGACGGCGAAATGCCCCATGATGGGATGGAAGTGAAATCCCAACATTCCCAGATCCTGGATCGCGTGCTTTGCTTCGCGGATCGCGGCCTCGCCTTTGAACGGATCGACCGCGCCCCATGCCTGAATGATCCGCTCAGGATGTCGCATCCGCATGGCCGAGACGTAGTCATTCGAGCATGGAGGAGTCGCAACGGTTGTTTCCAAGTCGAGCGCCACCAGGATTGCCTCGACACCCGCATCCTTAAAATCCTTGACAACTTCCTCTTCCGTCTTCGGAGTCCAGGCCCGCTTCCAATACTTCGCCAGCGCGTCCACGTAAGGCTGCTGACAGGCGATCCACTGCTGGGTGTTCGGGTAGCAATGAACGTCGATGATTCTCACTTAACACTCCGACGAAAAATCAAATTGCCCGCCTATGCCGTGGACTGTGTCCGCTGTCTACGCTCTCCCGCGACCCTTGGAGAAATTATCTCCGCCAGTTTTTTCTTGGAAACTTTTCCGAAAGTTGACAACGGAAAATCCGGAAGGATTTCCAGACGCTCCGGGATTTTGAACTTGGCAATTTCTTTGCCCATCAGAAAAGTTTTCAGCATGTCGAAGCGCAATTCCGCGCCATCCTTCAACAAAACGCAAGCGCACATTCGCTCACCCAGATCAGGGTCGGGGACGGCGATGCAGGCGACGTTTTTCACCGCCGGATGAGAAAGAATCAGGTTTTCGACTTCCTCCGCGCTGATTTTTTCCCCGCCGCGATTGATCAGATCTTTTTTTCGACCCTCGACCATATAGTTTCCCGAGGGATGCTGCCGCATCAGGTCGCCCGACCTGTAAAAACCATCCGAGGTGAACGTGCGCGCATTG
>JAOAPW010000234.1 GCA_025463105.1 Candidatus Acidiferrum typicum
TCGCCGGAAGGACTGAAAACGGGATGGCCCACTGTGTGGATCTCCCTGATCTCGCCACCGGGATGAACGATTCGGTAATCGAACTCGAACCCCGTCTTGTCACCGCTTGCTCTTTTTGCTCTTTCGACTGCTCTTTCGACCTGTTCCAGCCTACGTTGATCATCCGGATGGATGCGTTGAAAGAATGTTTCGAATCGCGGTTGTCCACCGCGCGGGTCAAAACCCAGTACGCGGTAACATTCCTCGGACCAGTACCTAATGTCGCCTGTAGCAGGGGTCGATGCCCAACTGCCTGTGTGGCTGAGCTTCTGCGCTTCTGCTAAGTATGCCTCGCTCTCCTGAAGCGATTCTTCCGCTCGCTTGCTCTCGGTGATGTCCGTCACCGCCCCCACGAATTCAAAATCGCCCGATACATCGTTTGTTGAGGGATGACCTACAACTCGAACGTACTTCCCCGAGCCATCCGGCATCAGCAGCCGATGTTCAAAATCAAGAGCCTTCCTATCACGTGCTGCTTGATCGAGCGTTTCTTGGACGAACGCTCTGTCCTCGGGATGGGTTCGCTGCAGTATGACCTCCACTGTAGGTTTGCTGGCTGGATCGAATTCAAAAATTCGAAACGTTTCGTCTGACCAGACGATATGTCCACCGGAAACGCTCCAGCCGAAACTGCCGGTGTGGCTCACTCTTTGTGCTTCCGCTAAATAGGTCTCACTCCGCAGCAGCGCCTCCTCGGCGCGCTGACGTTGGAGCACTTCCTTTGTCAGTTCGCTGTTGACGGAGGTCAGTTGGCTGGTACGTTCTATTACACGCTGCTCAAGTTCCTCATTCAGACGCTTGATTTCAACCTTCGCTTGTTTGTGCCCGGCGGTTTCGATGACGTCCCAGCTTCCGCGTCGCTTCGTCACCGCGAACTGGTGTGTACGCACCACATCCAGGATTTCAGCAGCTCCGCAGGCAGCGAGCGGGCACGTGCATAGCACCGTCAAACGCTGGTTGGCGATACACTGGTTGATTGACTCTTCGTATTCACAGAAGTCCTTCCAGTCCTTCTTTTCGAGCCAGGCAGTATCTCCGGTCACTCTTACGCCGGCGTAACCTCTGGCCGATGCGCGCGCGAGTTTCTCATTCCAACCGCCGATGACTCGGTTGAGATCAAAGGTGCCATCCTGGAGATACCAGTCGCGAGCCGCGACAATCTCTATGCTCTGGTCAGCGAAGTATCTTTCGAAGTCAGGTACGGCTCGTTTCAATGCACGCCTTGCGTCTTCTATCGTAAGGGGCTCGGCAACCACCCATAAGCAGAACTCCTGGCTCTCCAATCCTGCTTTGCAGTAGGAGACCAATGTTTCGAGGAGATCCGCGTGTGTCTCGTAGAAGAGACAAAAGTGTGTACCCCAAGGCATGTCGCCGACGACGTCGACTCCGGTCTTTCGCATCTCCGTGGTCATCGCGGTTACCTCCCAAACTTCAACTTGGAAAAAGGGGTTAATGTGGGTGCGATCGCGGCGGACAGAACTGCAAAACTGTAGCGTAGAATCAGCGCTAGTAACGCCGGGGATAGAGTGTCCCACTGCGCCATGGCTTACCTCACCTGGATCGCAGACCGTAGTCTTCGGATGATAGCGCTGTTACTCCAGCTTGACAAATTCGAGCCCCAGTGTTGGCTGGGCCCTGTGTACGCCATCCGCCATACTCCACGTCGATTGACGTGCTTGAACGCATTCCTTTTCCAAAATCCGAGGAGAGCGCTTGTTGTTTGATTTAAATGGGTAATGGCGTTTGCGTCAGAGCGTGACGCAGGTGTGTGATGTGCGAAGTCAGTCGAAATGTCGACGCGGTGTCAACCGCAGGACGCGTACCCGAGTCTAATGAGACCACCCCCACGCCCCAGTTCACTGATGCTGCTGAAAATACAGAGCAAAGTATGTTGGCAGTCGATTGGAGACGGACGTGCGACTGGATGGCGCGACTCAGGAGGGAAGCCATGCGAACACAAACCATCTCGGGGAATGGCAACATGAAGGAGAAAACCGAAAGAACAACTAGTTCATCAGCCGCCTCCAGCGGGACTGTTTCGCTCGGTGGTGAGCTCACAAATTCGGTGCGACGCGCCTCTGAATTCATCATCCAGACCAGATCACTACTACCCTGCGAAAAACGTTCGACATTCCTGGTCTCGTGCTTGTCGGCATTCACGGGGACTTCCAACAACATGTGAAGTTGTTCGAGCAGGCGTACGGGGGTAGCATTCGGCGGAAGAGCACAGCAGCCCCGTCGTTTTCGGCCTCAGAACGAAAGTGGAGTTCCAGAACAAAGGAGAATAAAATGGCCGAAATTCGCAAGGAAACCGACAGTCTGGGCGAGGTGGACGTTCCTGCCGACAAGCTCTGGGGCGCGCAGACTCAACGCTCGCTTGAGCACTTCAGCATCGGCAAGGATTTAATGCCGCGCGAGATGATTAGCGCGTACGCCATTCTGAAGAAAGCGGCCGCCAATGCCAACTATGCTGGGAAACGGCTCGACGAGCAGCGTCACAAGCTGATCGTTCAAGTCTGTGACGAAATCCTCGCCGGCCAGCATCACGATATGTTCCCCCTGCACGTGTGGATGACAGGCAGCGGGACGCAATTCAACATGAACGTGAACGAGGTGATCTCCAACCGGTGCTGCCAGATTGCGGGGACGCCGCTTGGGAGCAAGACGCCAGTTCACCCCAACGATCACGTCAATATGTCGCAGTCGTCTAACGACACGTTTCCCTCCGCAATGAACATCGCGGCGGCGGTCAATGTGAAGCAACGACTGATCCCGGCGGTAAAGGCGCTACACGATGCAATCGCTGCGAAGGTTGCGCAGTGGAAGGACATCGTCAAGATAGGCCGCACGCACATGCAAGACGCCACGCCACTCACTCTCGGCCAGGAATGGTCGGGCTATGAGGGCATGCTTGCGGACGATCTCGGTCGGATCGAAGATGCGATGAAGGGTGTCTACCGTCTCGCGCTCGGTGGCACGGCGGTGGGCACCGGCATCAACTCGGCGCCTGGCTTCGGTGAGGCGGCCGCGGCCGAGATCGCCAAGCTCACTGGCTTACCCTTCGTCAGCGCGCCGAACAAGTTCGCGGTGCAGGGCGCGCACGACGATCAGGTGCAGCTTTCCGGCGCACTACGCACGCTGGCCGTCTCGCTCTATAAGATCGCCAACGACATTCGGCTAATGTCCTGCGGTCCGCGAGC
>JAOAPW010000247.1 GCA_025463105.1 Candidatus Acidiferrum typicum
CGCGGTTTCCCGGCACGCGAATCACTTCGGAATTTCCGGCAAGCGCCACAGGAGTGGCGCATTGAAATCGAAAGCAAAAAAAACGAACAAGAGCGCGTCCGTAAATGGGACCGGCGCCGCGCAGAGCCCTGTCCTGCGGGACGCCTCGCGTCATTTGATGAATACGTACAAGCGGTCCGACATGATTTTCACGCATGGGCGCGGCTGCTACGTATTCGATCAGAATGGAAAGAAATATCTCGATTTTCTCGGCGGGATTGCCGTAAACGCGCTGGGATATTCGTATCCGGACCTGGTGCACACCATCCGGCGGGAGGCGGGGCGCGCTGTTCACGTCTCGAACCTGTTCCATAACCCGTTTCAGGGACCTCTGGCAGCGAAGCTCGCGAAATGGTCGCGCATGGACCGCGTATTTTTCACCAACAGCGGCTCGGAAGCGATCGAGGGCGCTCTCAAGCTCGCGCGGGTCGCAGCGCGGAAGAAATCCGGTGGCGGAGGCAAAACGCGCGTTCTGGCGCTTGAAAATTCTTTTCATGGCCGGACATTCGGCGCTCTCTCCATCACGCACACACTGAAATACAGGGAACCGTTCGAGCCGCTGGTTCCTGGAGTGGATTTCGTGCGCTTCAACGATGTCGCGGACCTGGAAGCGAAATTCAGTGGCGATGTTTGCGCGATCGTGATCGAACCGGTGCAGGGCGAGGGCGGAATTTTCCCCGTAAGCGACACCTTCTGGAAGCGCGCGCGCGAACTTGCTACGCAGCACGGCGCTGCTTTGATTGCCGATGAAATTCAGTGTGGCCTGGGCCGCACGGGCCGTGCCTTTGCTTACCAGCGGCTTACGGGCCTGCCGGACATCGTTGTCATTGCCAAGCCGCTCGCGGGCGGACTGCCGCTTGGCGCGTTTCTTGCGCGCGAAGAATTTGCCGAGGCATTTTCACCCGGCCTACACGGCTCCACGTTTGGCGGCGGACCGCTCGTGTGCGCCACGGCTTTGACTTTCCTCGACACAGTCGAACGAAACCAGTTGCTCGCCAATGTTCGCGCGCGCGGCGCGGAGTTGCGCGCGGGCCTCAAAAAACTTGCCGCGAAGTTTGATTTCATCCGCGAAGTTCGCGGTGAAGGATTAATGCTGGGCGTGGACCTGGACGTCGAAGGCGCTCCCTACGTCGCCGAGGCGCTCTAACAGGGCCTGCTCATCAACTGCACGCACGAGCACATCCTGCGCCTGCTGCCGCCATTTATTTTGACCGCGCAGCACGTAAAGGAAGGACTTTCCAAACTCGAGTCGGTCCTTGCGAAGACCGAGCGGCCCGCCAAGTTGCAGGCCGTACCCTCCACCACCGCCGCGGCTCAGTCGCTTGCGGCGGCGAGGTGATCATGAATGCGCAAGCCCCTGCATTGAATCTGGCTTCCGACCTTCTGACCGGCACGGAATGGAACGCCTCGCAAGTTCGCGAGCTGTTTCGTCTGGCGGCGGACGTCAAGGCGCATCCGGATCGCTACAAGGATGCTCTTGCGGGCCGGTTTCTCGCCATGGTTTTTGAAAAGCCGTCGTTGCGCACGCGCGTCACCTTCGAAGTTGGCATTGTAAGCATGGGAGGTTCCGCCATTCTGCTCGACCACGCGAACGCGCGCCTCGGCGAGCGCGAATCGATTGCCGACGTTGCCAGAAGCCTTTCGCGTTGGGTGCACGGAATCGTTGCGCGGGTATTTGAACAGGAGGCTCTCGACTCCCTGGCGGCGTTTGCGACAGTTCCTGTGATCAACGCGCTTTCCGATGTTTATCATCCGTGCCAGACTCTTGCGGATTTTTTCACGCTGGAAGAAAAATTCGGTTCCGCGCGCGGAGTGAAACTCGCCTACATCGGCGACGGAAACAATGTCTGCCACTCCTTGTTGGTTGCCGGGGCGCGCGTAGGCGCGCACATGCGAATCGCGACGCCCGCAGGCTACGAGCCGGACGCAGAAATTGTTGAAGCTGCGCGTTGCGATGCGGCCGCCACGCAGGGCACGATTGAATTGTTCCGCTCGCCTGAAGAAGCTGTTTCGGGCGCGCAAGCTGTTTATACGGACGTTTGGGCCAGCATGGGCCAGGAGAGCGAGACTGAGATGCGCGCAGCCATATTTGCGCCGTATCAGATCAACGCTGCGCTGATGTCTCACGCCGCGCCGGACGCTGTCTTTCTCCATTGCCTTCCCGCCCATCGCGGCTCGGAAGTCACCGACGAAGTGATGGAATCGCCGCGTTCCATCGTGTTTGACGAAGCTGAAAACCGGCTGCACGTGCAGAAAGCCATCCTGTTGATGCTCCTAAACTGAAAGGACTAACGGTGCCCAAGAAAGTAGTTCTCGCCTATTCAGGCGGACTTGATACGTCAATCATTATTCCGTGGCTGAAAGAAACATATGGCTGCGAAGTGATCGCAATGGTCGGCGATGTCGGACAGCAGGAAGATCTGGAAGCCGCCAAGCGCAAGGCGCTGGCGACCGGCGCATCTTCGGCAACGATTGAAGATTTGCGCGAAGAATTTCTGATTCATTACGTCTGGCCCACGCTGCGCGCGGGCGCTGTGTACGAACACAAATATTTGCTGGGCACATCGATGGCGCGGCCGGTGATCGCGAAACGTCAAGCGGAAATTGCGCTGGAAACCGGCGCCGACGCGGTTTCCCACGGCTGCACGGGCAAGGGAAACGATCAGCTGCGCTTCGAGCTCGCGTTCAAGGCGCGGTACCCGGGCGTGCGCGTGATCGCGCCGCTGCGAGTCGAGGTGCGAAACCGCGACGAGGAGATCTCCTACTCGGAAGAGAGCGGCATTCCGGTCGAGGCGAAGCAGGCGTCGCCGTACTCCACTGACGACAACCTCTTCGGCCGGGCGATCGAGGCTGGGATCCTCGAGGATCCGTGGGTCGCGCCG
>JAOAPW010000266.1 GCA_025463105.1 Candidatus Acidiferrum typicum
CCTTCAGGAATGCTCACCTTGTCCGCTTGCTCGGGAACAGAACGCAGAGTGGGGCGCTCCGCGAAAGTGATCAGTCGCAGCTCGGCGCCTGATTTTTTGCGAACCAGATCGCGCAGCATACCCTCGCCATGTTGCAGCGACTCGCGCGGCATGCTGGCGGACGTATCCATCAACACTGTGACGGCCAGTTTTTCTACGCGCATGGGAGCCCAGGGATCCGCGAGAGCAATGACTAACACCGCGAAGGCCGCACACTTCAGCCCGAGACACGCGCGCGAAGCTCCCGGCGCCTTCCGCATCCACCACCAGAGGATGGGAAGCAATCCAAGCAAAAGAATAAAAATGGGTTGATCGAAAGTCACTCAGCCCACCATCCTGTCATACGTCCGTTTGCGGTCTTCGGATTCATCGAGAGGCCGCTCTGATTCCAAATTTTTATCTTGGAATTCGCCATCGGCAGGCGTCGTGCGCATTTCCATCGCGCGCCGATTTTCCCGGCCGGAATAATAGATCCACCATTCCAGCCAGAGCGCGACGATGGCCAGCAACACCAGCCAGCGCCACAAATCCCATCCCGCTTGCTGAAGCGGTTCCGGTTCGATTTTCGCGGATTCGGATGCAGTCAGCGTCATGTGTTGAGCGGGCAACAGCGGAGTATTCACTGCTACGCTTGTTTCATTGCCCGGCGCCGCATTCGGGGCCGCATTCGGGGAAATGAGGCGATACATCCCGGTTTCCGTCGCGACCAAGTGCACATTCTGTCCGTTGCGGGCGAACGACACTTCCTTCCCCGACGGAGAAATAATTCGAGCCGCGGGTCCCGGCAGATCCAATTCTCCGGTGAAAAGCGAATCCGCGGATTCATCCACCGAATGTGTCATCCATTCCATACCTCCGGCCATCAGCAGGGGGAAAGCCGATTGCAGCGGAAAGTTAGAGTTGTGAGGATCGAAGCCGATGATCAGTAACCTGCGTCCATTTTGTTCGCGCGCCAGAATCAGCGGCGACGGCGGATTTCCTTCGGCGGACGCCAGGATTGTATCAGTTGGCAGCATGTTGATTTCACCCGGATTGCGCACGCTGACGTCATGGGTGCGTACCCAGCGAGTAACCGGATGCTGCGAGTTCCATCCGACGACGCGAACTGAATGCGAAGCGGCGGCGGCCGGCCCGCTGAGAAACCAAATGGAATTGAAGGCCGGCTGAGCGGGCACGCTCGCGCCCTGATAAATGGCGACGTCCGGAGGTACATCCACATTCGTTCCGGGAGGCACAATTTCCGTGTGCAAATACGGATTGCTGGAAAGCACTGCCAGCAAATCCGCCGGAAACGGTGAGTTGCCCGGAAAAACCGCCACACGTATCATCCGGAACGCCGGCAAATTCACAACGGCGCGGTCGTCAACTCCCAAAGCATCGGAAGGAGTGATCTCAGCCTGCAGGAGTCCGCCTCTGGCCCATGTAAATTCATTCCCTGCATTGGCCAATTCGCCGGGCGACAAAGAAATTGCTCTCTGGCCCAGTGGTTGTCCGTTGACCGAAAGTTTGAGCACCACATTCGTCCTGGCGTCACTGTAATTCTTGATTTGCGTGAGCAGGTGCCAGAGATCGGGTTGCGCAGCGTCACGCCGCAACGACAGTCGCGTGATTCCCCGGTTTTGAACAGGGGCGTCGCCACCCACCAGACGAACTAAAAATTGAGGTTGGCCGCCGTTGGCGTCGGGATTTTCCACTGCCGCACGAAATTCTTCCAGGCCGCGCGCCTGCTGCTCGCTAAGCATTCCGGGGCCGACGTAAACAAGCAACCCGCGCCGCGAGCCGCCTAACGCAGCCGTGCCCATTTCCAGCGCGCGCGGAATATCCGCAACGCTGCTGGAAGTGGGCGCATCGGCAATCGCCCGGCGCAACGCTCCGCGGTCAGTCGTGAACGGCAAAATCGGCGGCGCGTCGGCCTCCGCGGGAAGCAACAACACGCGGTCACCCGAGGGAAGCGAATCCAGAACTCGCTGGGCTTCCTTACGTTCGCCATCGATCCAGGGTGACTCACCCTGAGGGCGTACCTGCGACCAGATCGATGTGTCGAAGACGATTACGACGCTGCGGCCCTCATAGGTCACGCCCAGGCGGGGATTGGCCAGCGCCAGAATCAGAAACATCAGGAAGAGAACCTGCGCCAGAAGCGCCCAGGGCTCGCGAAGACGACGGCGACGCGGTTGCGCTACGGGCTGCACACTGGCCCAAAAGCGCAGCGTCGAGACTCGCCGGTGTTGCGGCTTACGATGATGCAGATAAAGCCACAGCGCCAGCGCGGCGAGTGCGGACCAGACCGCGGCCACTTGCACTGGAGTGAGTGCGAGCCAGTTCATGCCACCACCCGGCCGCTGCGCAGGCTGCGCAACACAAATTCCTGGTAAGGAATGTTCGTCACTGCGCGGGCATATCTACCGCCATTGCGCAATGCCAACCGGCGCAATCGTGAGCAGAATTCCAGAAATCGCCGCTCGTAAAGCGCCGTACTTTCCGGGGAACAATCCACAGTGCGCTGCGCTGCTGTTTCAGCGTCTTCCAGAATCAGTTCTCCCGCCGCCGAAGGACGCTGCTCTTCAGCGCTGTGCACCTGCACCAGAACAAAATCGTGATTAGCCGAACGCAGCATTTCCACCGCGTGCTCGCATCCTTGTTCGTCGAAGAAATCGGAAATCAGGATGACGATGCCGCGCGATGTGAAGCTCCCCATGAATTCTTTTGTCGCGCCAAACAGATCCGTACCGCCACCGCAGGAATGCTCGCCTAAAAACTGAAGCACAGGCCACAGGCGGTCGCGGCCCCCGGAAGCGATCATCGGTTTGTTGAGACGCTCGGCGAAGGGCACGACCGTGACCGTGTCCAGATGCAGCAGAGCCAAATAGGCGAATGTCGCCGCCAGCCGTTGCGCGTACAGGAATTTCGATTCAGCGGCGCCCTCGCAATCCATCGATTCGCTGCGGTCCAACAAAATCCGCACGGGAATATGCAGCTCGGTCTCATAAATCTTCATGAAGAGCTTTCCCAGCCTGAGGTAGGCGCTCCAATCGAGAGAGCGAGGATCGTCGCCGAAGCTGTACCGGCGGTAATCGGCGAACTCCATTCCCGGCCCGCGCATGCGTGAGCGATGCTCGGGTCCGACGGCGCCGGCCAGGTTGTTGCGGCACAGCAGCGTGACCTGTTCCAGCGTCTTCAGAAATTCGCGGTCGAGTAATAGCGGAGAAGACATGGCAATCGTCTCAAAAATGAGAAAGCGATCTTTCCGGCGCGCTCCCTGCAGCGCAAATCCGCAGTTCTACCTCAATTTTTGTTAATTTTGCCCGCGATCTCATCCAGCAAATCGTCAGTGGTGCGGCCATCCGCCTGAGCTTCGAAGTTCAAGATGATGCGGTGGCGTAGAGCGGGCAACAACAGCGCGCGAATATCTTCCGTGCTGACGTTAAATCGGCTGTCCAATAACGCGCGAACTTTTCCACCAAGTATCAAGGTCTGGGCGCCGCGAGGAGAGCTTCCATACCGGATGTATTTACTGGCCAAAAGATTTTCCCGGCCTTCCGGATGCGTTGCGAGCACGAGCTTCACCACATACTCCTGCACATGGGGAGCAACAGGTACGGTGCGCACGACCCGGCGCATCTCCATGATCTGCGGCCCATTGACCACCGGGAGTACCGCCGTAGCCACACCTTGCGTCGTGCGGTCCAGAATGTCATGCAGATCCTCGCGTCCGGGAAAAGGCACACGCAACTTGAATAGAAACCGGTCGAGTTGCGCTTCCGGCAGCGGGTAGGTTCCTTCCATCTCCAAAGGATTTTGTGTGGCCATCACGAAAAATGGTTCTTCCAGCTGGTGCGAGGTGTGCGCGACAGTGACTTGCTTTTCCTGCATCGCTTCCAGCAATGCCGATTGCGTCTTGGGCGTGGCGCGATTTATTTCGTCTGCGAGCAGCAAGTTTGTAAATATGGGACCAGGCTGGAAGCCGAGCGATTTTCTTCCCTCGCCGTTTTCCTGAACCACGGCCGTGCCGATCACGTCGGCCGGCATCAGATCCGGGGTAAACTGAATCCGTGAATACTTCAGCGCAACTGCCTGGGCCAGCGTGCGCACCAGCATTGTTTTACCGAGGCCAGGCGCGCCTTCCAGCAACACGTGGCCACCCGCGAGCAGCGCGATCAGTACGCCGTCCACGACCTCGCCCTGTCCCACGATGGCCTTGGAAATCTCGCCGCGAACCTCCTGCATCTTTTCAGCGAGAGATTCGGCCTGCTGGCCGAGCGGGTTGTCGCCTTTCTGTCCTTCCATCCGCACCGATCCCGTCATGAATCCATCCGATTCCGGCGAGCTGTACGCCTCATTCCAAGGATTCAGGATAATTGCAAAGCCCGCGCCCTTTTACCTGAAACTCAATTTGGCTCAGACGCAAAATTTATTTCTGTCCGCTCTCGGGGTGCTCGAAATAGTGCTGCACATACCAGCGGTAGCGCGCCGGAATATTTTCCTGCTCCGCTCCGTTCGTCACCGCCACCCCCTGGGGAGACGCGTCGCGAACCGGCAACTGTGCCGTTCCCGTCCCGGCATCCATTCGCACGCGGGTTTGCTCTTTGAAGCCATTGGATTCGAGAGCTACTCGATCCGGCACCGCGTTTACGGGATTTGCCGCCTGGTCTTTTTTTAATTCCTTGGACCCTTGTTGGCTTCCAGCGCCGCTGCTGCTATTTTGTGTCGCTTTCTGTTGCGCGTCGGATGAGCCCCGTGAATCGCCTTTTTTGTCGGCCTCCCCTGAACCTGGTTGGCGTGAATTGCCCGACTGCGGCATGCCCGGAGAGTTTGGCTGCTTCTGATTGGCCTGATTGTTCGCTTGCTGGTTCTGCGAGTTCGATAACATGTTTTTCAGAGCCTGCATGAGTGATTGAGAGAGGGACTGTTTGTTTTCAGCGCTCTGTGATTCCGACTGCTGCTGCGCATCGCCGTTCATACGTTCGGAGCTCTTGCTGCTTTGCTGTGATTGCTGATCGCCCTCCTGCTGCTGTTCAGAATCGCCAGGTTTCGCTTCTCCCTGTCCGCTTTGCATCGAAGAGGGAGGCTGATCCTGCATCTGGTCGCCGGCATTTGCTTCCTGCGAATTCTGTTGACCGTCTTCCGGTTTGCTGGTCTGGTCATCACTGGCTTTCCAGAGATCATCCGGCGCCGTGTCTGACTGGCCCGGCCGCACTTTATCGTTCTGCGATTCCTGTTTCGTGTTCATCAACGCCATAGTTCGCTGGAGGTCTTTCTCCATGGCGTGGACGATGGGAGAAAGTATGGATTGCACCAATTGCGATCGCGCCGTGCTTTGCAGCAGCGCCACTATTGGCGGCTTGTAATGGATGCGGTAGACCAGCAAAGAGGCTGCCGCCATTCCGAATACGATCGCGCGGCGGCCGGCGGCCGGCATGCGGATAGGAAACAATGTCTGCGGATTCACTCGCCCCGCGCGCAGCACAGCATCCTCGCGCTGGCGCAGGATCATCCCATCGGGATTTTCAATGGATCCCAAATAGACAGCCGTGGAAATACGATCGTGTAAGCCGGCAGCCAAGTCGAGCCGGCAGGCTGCTTCGTATGCAGAGGGTCGCGCGCGCCACGCCACAATTGCAACCGCAATCGCGCCGATAACTATCAATGCTCCCGCCAAAATCAGGGCCCACGTCAACTTTGGACTGAATGCGCCGGTCACAATCAGACCCGCCAGAATCCAGGTCCACAGTTTCATCCAGCCGGCAAGAAATGTGTTGGTAAGGATTCTTCGACGAATCGCGGAAAGAGGATCAATCAGAGTTTGCAGCGCAGCCGGCCATTTCTGATCTCCCAGGTCCGGGCCGTGGGTAGCGCGGCTGACGTAAGATTGCTTGCGACTCCAGGCGAAACTTTCATTCCAGGTGCTCTTGAGGGCAGAGAAGAGGGCAGACCCGGATTGAGCCATGGGCGCACCTGACTTAATCTTCTCTCCTGCAGACACAGAGAGCCTCCCCTACACTTCAACCGGGGTTACCGCTCACTCCAATCTACCCCAAGATTCCCTCTTTCCAAACTAAAAGTGCAAGTCCTTCCGATCAAACTTGATGATCCGCGACATCTCAAAAACCGATTCAGACAACAACCTTGAAACAGAACATAGAAGCAAAACAATATCCACTCCGTTGGATACTTTGCAGGAGGCGTTGGTTGTGCGATTTCCTAATGTTAAGGAGCCACGGATGCTGGGATGCTTCCCGGAACAGATTGGATCCGCAAAAATTTGCTCAATTGAGGTATTTAAGTGCCGTCGAGACCTCTTCAAAGCAATGCGATGAGGTCGATTTCGACCCGAACGTCTCGTGGCAATCGAGCGACCTCAACCGTCGAGCGAGCTGGCGGGTGCGTGACAAAATAGCGGGAATAGACATTATTCATCGCGGCGAAATCATTCATGTCTGCGAGGAACACCGTGGTCTTTACAACCCGCTGAATCGAAGAGCCGGCGGCCTCCACAATGCCCTTCAGATTTTCCAACACACGCTCAGTCTGCGCTGCTACGTCGCCCTCCACGACTTGCTGCGTCTGGGGATCGAGCGCAATTTGTCCTGAAAGAAATAGGAATCCATTCGCCTTGATGGCTTGCGAATAGGGACCGATGGCCTTGGGCCCTCGGTCTGTTGCAACAGGTTCTATCACGCGATCCTCCGCACCCTACAAGTTTAGTTTCCACTACGCATGCCCGTCGAGTCGCTGTAACGAGCGCGAAAATTATCCGGGATGCCTGGCTGGTTAAGCCAGGCTCGAAACATTGGCGCGAGATCATGCCTGTATTCTGTTTCCGTCGCTGCTCTCAGCTCTTCGTCTGCCGCTGTGTCTCCGCTCCGTGCGTGGACAATTTGCTTAAATGCCGCGCTGAGTGTGTCGCGTCCGCACAGGTCTTCCAGCGCAACGAAAAACAGACCAGCCCTGTATCCAGTTGAGATGCGCTCTGCGCGCGAATACCCCACCGGAGGCTCGACGAGTTGTCTGTCCGCAGCGATACGCCTGGATTCGTCATATCGTTGAAGAAGCAGCGCAACCATGCGACGGCGCTCGTCCGGACTGCGGCGTTCGGCGGCAACGATCAGACCGAACAATCCTACTCCGCGCCCCATCAGAATCTGTGTTTCCGGTGTCGGCCTTACGCTCCAACCAAACCATGTTCGGGCCAGTTCGTACTCAGCGAGTTCCAGACTCGATTCGTTCGCCAGGCCCTGCGTGAATGCCCGGCGATCCAGCAATGCGCCGCCCGGGAACGAGACTCCGCCCGCACCGCCCGGCTCGCCAAACTCCGAGGGCAATTCCACCGGCGCTTCGACAATGCGAACTATGATATCGGTCTTCATTGCTGGGCCGAAAAAATCCGCATAGGTCCGCATGGAATTGGCCAGGCGCCCGGCAGCCGTCTGCGCTTGTTGCGCGTCGTTGGGGTGGAGTGTCCAGAAACTTACATTACCCTGCTCCGTACGAGTGATTTGCTCCACGTAACGCCCTGCGACAACATAGGGGAAATAATCGTCCTCCGGCCGAATCTCGTAGTGATGAACGATCAGGCCTCGGGCCGTCGCCGGCTTGAACGGTTTGCCAGGCGCCAACACGCGAAAATCCGACGGAGCGAACACCGTAAGCGTCGCACTCAGAGGAACGGGGCCGCCTCTCGTAAAAATTCCCCTGGGTGCTTGCCACAGAGGAAACGCAGTTTCATCCGCGATGTAAAAAGCTTCACTCGAAGCTGCAATAGTCCCGCGTCCATCGAGCTCGGGCGCGAGGTCCCATTCTGTGACAATCTCGCGCGCCTGGTTTCGCTTCCAGACAGGATCAAGTGGCGCGACCATCAATCGACTGTCTATATCCGAGGCGCTCTGCGGCGAGACTTCGCGGCCATCAATCGTCACACGCAGATTCCGCGATCCTAAGGTGGGCCCGTCAGGCAGGCGCACCTCCAGCGACCGAAGCGGGCGATCGCCGGCATTAGTGAAAAAATCGACTACCTTTATGTGAAGCGCAGCGCCGCGCGTCGCATCAGTTGCGCGAATTTCGGCGTGACGATCCAGGAAAAAGAAACCAGGACCCAACGGCTCCACGCAAGCAGTAGCTAAAAATGACCATGCAAGAATCGCGATGGGAAAAAAAACGCGGAGTCGAGTTTCCTTGGACAAGGTGAAACGATTCTACCGGGGACGTCGGTGCGGGTCAAAAGTGAGTAGTCACTCTTCCGCTACAGATTGATACGCTTTTTTAATTTCGCTGATCGGCTTCCCTTTCCAGAATTGGGTCCAGTTTTCGAGCGAAGTAAACGATCGAGTCTGCATGCGATCGATATAGAGAATCCCGTGCAGGTGGTCGATCTCATGCTGCAGGATGCGCGCGTACCATCCCGATGCTTCCAGTGTTTCTATCACTCCGCGTTCGTTCAGGAATTCCACGGACACGGTGCGCGCTCTGGGAACGAGTGCGGAAAAACCTGAGACACTCAGACACCCCTCGAAGAACTCCGCCGTGTCGTCGCTTCTCTTTGTAATTCTCGGATTAATGATGGCATGAAACGGCACGGGCCGCCTTTCGCGTTCTCGAAGTTGCTCTTCAGGGACATCCTTATGGTATTCCGCACGATCCTCAATTACGGCGAGCTGCACGGAAAGACCGATTTGCGGAGCCGCGAGCCCTACCCCGGGAGCTTCATACATGGTCTTTCGCATAGACTCGATCAATTTCTGAAATTCCTTGCTGGCGATTTCCGCGGGCACCAACGCGCGGGCCCGTTGCCGCAGAACCGGATTGCCGACTTGCACAATTTCGAGTTCCACATCGATCTCGATTCCTGCGCACATCCATGTTCGAGGTGCGCTGTTCCAAAGTCTAATTTTCCAGGTGGAAGCTAGCCTGAATCCG
>JAOAPW010000284.1 GCA_025463105.1 Candidatus Acidiferrum typicum
CGATACCCCTCCCCGAAAATGCAAAGTTAGTGTAAATTCCTATTAGGCCGCTGTGTGTTAATGCGGAAAAAAAATAATGAATCCAGTCAAACCTGAAGCGCCGGCTGCTGCCGAAAAGACCACCTCCAAGACGCGGGACACCGTTACCGTCACCGACAACCGGACGGGAAAAAGCTACGAACTTCCGATTACCCACGACACCATCCGCGCCATGGATCTCCGCCAGATCAAAGTAGATCCTGATGACTTCGGAATGATGAGCTACGACCCGGCCTTCAGCAACACGGCCCTGTGCCAGAGCAAGATTACGTACATTGACGGCGACAAAGGCATCCTGCGATACCGCGGATATTCCATCGAAGAGCTGGCGGAGAAAAGCACCTACCTTGAGACGGCCTATTTAATTTTGTACGGGGAATTGCCCAATCGCGCGCAACTCGATGAGTGGGCCTATAACATCACACACCATACTTTCATCCACGAGTCGGTGAAGAAATTCCTGGATGGATTTCACTACGACGCACACCCGATGGGCATGATGATTTCCGCCATTGCCGCGCTTTCGACGTTCTATCCTGAGGCTAAAGACATCTTCAATAAGGAATCGCGCCGCAAGCAGACTTACCGGCTGATCGGCAAAATGCCGACGCTCGCCGCATTTTCCTACCGGCACAGTCTGGGCATGCCATTTTCCTATCCGGACAATGAGCTGAGTTACCCCGGCAATTTTCTCAGTATGTTGTTCAAGACGAGCGAGTTGAAGTACCGTCCGAATCCGACGCTGGAACATGCGCTGGATGTGCTGTTCATCCTGCATGCCGACCACGAGCAGAATTGTTCGACCAGCGCCATGCGTTGCGTCGGCAGCTCGCATGTTGATCCGTTCTCGGCGACCGCCGCAGCCACAGCCGCGCTTTACGGCCCGCTGCACGGGGGCGCCAACGAAGAAGTCCTTCGCATGCTGATGGAGATCGGTTCTCTCTCCAACGTGCCCGCGTTCATCAAACGCGTAAAGGCAGGCGAAACCAAATTGATGGGCTTCGGACACCGCGTGTACAAGAATTACGATCCGCGGGCGCGCATCATCAAGCATGTAGCCGACGGCGTTTTTGAAATCATGGGCCGCAATCCGCTGTTGAACATTGCCCTCGAATGCGAACGCATCGCGCTGGAAGACGACTACTTCGTCTCCCGCAAGCTCTATCCCAACGTCGACTTCTATACCGGACTTATTTATCAATCCATGGGCTTCCCGGTGACGATGTTCCCGGTTTTGTTTGCGATCCCACGCACCAGCGGCTGGATCGCCCAATGGGAAGAGATGCTGCTCGACCCGGAACAGAAAATTGCCCGTCCTCGTCAGGTCTACCTTGGATACGACCTGCGCTCCTACCCGCCGATTGATCAACGAAGTTGACGAACGGCAGTGCTGTTGCCTTCAACACATCCATTCCTGTCACGGTTATTGACATCTTTTGTCCGTCGGAGAATACTGGAGTCACCCCTTCCAGAAAGCTGATTCCCTGTCGATCGCGTTGCGCGGAGATCGTTGCGGCTTGTTACTGGCCAAATTGCGGTCCACGCGGCCCGGTTCGGTACCGTCGCACGGGCCAGACAAAACCAATGGGGATTCACAAGGGTGTCTGGTGTCCACAAATGCAGAGCCGATACGCATTCTCCTGGTCAGTGAAGGTCGCGACGCGAGCCGGCTACGTGATTTGATCGAATCCCAGAGCTCCAGCGAGTTTCAAATTACCCATGTTCATGGCATTGGGCTGGCCGGTCACGGCCTCACTTGTGAGGGCGCCGACGTCCTGCTGCTGGCTATCGGGCCGGACCAGAAGCGCGGGCGCGCGATCGTTCAGGCGGTTACCGCTGCCGTACCAGGCGTTCCTACGGTTATCCTGTCGGAGTCCGAAAGCGAGTCGTTGGCTGTAGAATCGCTTCAACAAGGCGCACAAGATTTCATTGCGAAGGACCGTCTTGACCGCGCGACACTCGCGCGCTCATTGCGTTACGCCATTGAGCGCCATCGTTTGCAGAGGACGCTGCAAAGTCTTTCTCTGATCGACGATTTGACCGGGCTGCATAATCGCCGCGGATTTCTGGCGCTGGCGGAGCAACAGTTGCGCTTGATCCAGCGCAAGGGATCGGCTTTGCTCATCTATGTAGACCTGGACGATCTGAAATCGATTAATGACAACCACGGGCATTCGGAGGGCAACCGCGCTCTCGTCGCCACCGCAGGGATTTTGCGCGACACTTTTCGCCAGTCTGACATTCTTGCGCGGCTTGGCGGCGATGAGTTCTGCGTTCTGATGACCGATGCGGGTCATGACTCCGACGCGCAGGTACGCGAGCGTTTGCGGCAGCGGGTGGATTTCACCAACGCGCTCGCTGCATCGCGCTTTCGTCTCTCTTTCAGCGTTGGCATCGCTGACGTGCCTGCTGTCCACCAGCCGACGCTCGAAGAATTGCTTAAACTTGCCGATGCGCTCATGTATGAACAGAAACGGAGCAAGCAAGCGCTCGCCTGCCCGCCAGCCTCTTTGAAGCAAACAACGACCGCATAAGTTTCCGCGGTTGCCGATCGACCTATTTGTTCACTAAAGACATCCGCTCGTTGGCCGATGTCTTGATGGAAATCCGCGCCCGCGTTGGACGACCATCGCGGCTGGGGTGTGGGAAATGGGGAAATGTATGGAGCACCTGCGGCACTTCATGTTGGCTGACGGTCGAACCCCGGCTTGTCTCGTGGAAAAATCCGGATGAGTCACACTGCCACGCGCCTGCCCGGCGTCACGGCCTGGAATATGGCCTCGCCGCTTCGAGTGCTGGTCATCGAGCATGCCACGGCCGATGCGGAACTCTACCTTCACGAATTGCAGAAGGCCGGATTCCAGTGCCGCCCGCATATCGTTAGCACGCCTGAAGAATTCCGCGATTACTTTCGGCGCTTTCACTACGACATCGTCCTGGCGAATTACCATCTCCCGAACTGGACCGGCATGGATGCCTTGTCGGAGATTCGCAAGTCGGGGAATGAAGTCCCTTTTATTCTAGTAACACGGACTCTGGGAGAAGAAGTAGCTGTCGAATGCATTCGGCAGGGCGTCACCGATTGCGTACTGAAGGATCACGTGGCGCGTCTTCCTGCCGTAGTGCTGCGCGCGCTCAAGGAACAAACATCTGACGCACGCACTTTTATGGTGGAGGCGCTTCGTCAAAGCGAGTCCAACTCCCTGTTTCTTTTTGCACACAACCCGCTTCCGATGTGGGTGTTTGAAAAAGGAAGCCTGCAATTTCTGCAGGTAAACGACGCGGCACTCCACCACTACGGTTACGAACGAGTTGAGTTTTTGCGGATGAATGTCAGTGAGCTTCATCCCGCCGAGGAAATTCCCGGATTTCTCAGGATGTTTCACGAAGGCTCCACTCACGAAAGGTCGCCGAGGCAGTGGCATCATCGGCTAAAGAATGGAACCCTTATCGACGTCGATATTTTTATGCACTCGATGGAATATTCCGGACGCGCCTCCGCACTCGTGGTGGCGCTGGACATCACGGAACGCAAGCGCGCCGAGCAGGAAAAGCAAAAATTCTTTACGCTGGTGGAAAACAGCGGCGATTTCATCGCTGTAGCGGATCTGAAGGATAACATCCAGTACGTTAATCCAGCGGGCCGGGAAATGTTGGGTATGGGCGGCGTGGACTCCGTTCAAGGGACGCATTCGATAGATTATGTGATACCCGAAGACCTATCATTAGTGCACGAAACCATTTTCCCCGCGATTAATTCTTTCGGACATTGGAAAGGAGAATTGCGATTCCGTCACCAACAGACTGGACACATCATTCCCATGGATTGCGTCGCTTTTCAGGTCAAGGACCCGCGGACCGGAGAGGCGCGCTATATTGCCACCGTTTCGCGGGATATCACCGAGCGCCGTTCTCTCGAGCAGCAACTGCGCCAGGCGCAGAAATTCGAATCCATCGGTCAACTCGCCGGCGGAATAGCGCATGACTTCAACAATGTGATTGGCGCCATCCTCGGCTGGGCGGAACTCGGAGAGCAGCAAACCGCTTCGAGCGAGGCGCCTTACGCAACCTACTTCAAGAAGATCCACACGCAGTGCGATCGCGTCACGGCGCTGATTCGTCAATTGCTTGCTTTTGCCCGCCGCCAGATTCTCGAGCCACAGAATATTGACCTCAACCAGACTGTCCGGGAGGTCGTGGCCCTGCTCGGCGGAGTAATCGGCAAGGATGTTGAACTTCAGACTACCTTGGCGGACGACTTGTCCGTCGTACGCGTCGACCCCACGCAACTTGAGCAAGTATTGATGAATCTCTGTATCAACGCCCGCGATGCCATGCCGAAGGGTGGACGACTTTCCATCGAGACTCACAACGCCGATTTTTCCGCGGTCCAGTGCCGCCAGGATGCGGGGCTCCAGCCGGGACGTTTTGTCGCGCTCTCTGTTAGCGACACGGGAGGGGGAATGGACTCTGTTGTTCGAGAGCGCATTTTTGAACCTTTTTTTACAACCAAGGGGATCGAAAAGAGCACGGGGCTGGGTTTGGCCACAGTCTATGGGATTGTTAAACAGCACGGCGGTTTTATTCGGGTGGATAGCGAGCCAGGCCACGGAAGCAAGTTTCACATTTTTCTTCCCGTGAGCGAAATTGTCGCGACGGTCGAAAATTCCCCGCCTTTTGTCGCGAATCTCCCGGTACGCGGTGGTACAGAGACAATTTTACTTGCCGAAGATCACGAGGGCCTCCGTGAAATGGCCCAGGCCACACTGGAATCGTTGGGTTACCGGATCCTAGTCGCGCACGACGGCGAAGAGGCCGTGAAAATGTTTTCCGCTCAGCGAGACTCCATCGCTCTCGTCCTGTTAGACGTCATCATGCCGCGTCGCAGCGGACCGGAAGTCTATGAAGCGATCCGAACCATAAAGCCTGGCGTCCCTGTCGTCTTTGTCACAGCGTATAGTAATGAAACGGCTGCGTTGACCGAAATGGTTGAACGTGGAATCCCTGTCCTCCGAAAACCCTACAGTTCCGGCGCACTCTCGCGTCGCGTTCGTGAAGCCCTCGATCTTGTTGCGGCCAGATCCCCCAAGTCTTCCGTGAAGCCGCGGAACATATGATTCCCAGCAAGTCGCTTCACGCAGCGCACTGATTCGACAGCAATCGGCTTGAATCTAATATCTTGAAGTTTGAAGAATTGTTCCCCATTGAGATAAATAATTTCATTGTTGACATGGCTTGTCCCGCTGTGATATTTCGTGCACATGGAGTTGGCTTAGGTGTCAGCCTTTACTCCCGTCGCGAGTTCGAAGTTAACCTTTCGGTTAGACGTGAGGGACTTAGGGGCACCCGGAAAAACATCATAATCAGCCAATCTTAGTAACGACTTTACCCAGCAACACCCCACCCCACCCCGGGAGGTGAGGACCATCGGTCTTCACCTCCCTTTTTATGGTACTTAGGTACTGTGAACGCCTAAGGCACGTCTCATCCTGGGAATGATTGCTCTACAACCCCTCCTGTCGGATGATTGTAATGCGCATTTCTAAGGGTTAATCCCGAATTGGGATGAATTTAACCTCCTCGGCCGGCCATTATGTTTCATGTTTTGTATCGTTTCGCCCTTAAAAGAAAAGAAAGCGCCCCGGTCTGATTGATTTCCCTGCAGGAGAACAAAAATATGGAATCAACCTGGTTGCGACGCGTAAAAGAAGTCAATGGGGAATTGTGGCTGCTACTTTCCTTGTTGCTCATCGCGATGTTGCTGAATTACATGGTCAGCATGCACCGCGTGGTTCTTGGTTTCTACGTCCTGCCCACAATATTTTCTGCTTACTTTTATGGCCGGCGGCACGCCACGCTTACGGCTGTGGCGAGTTGTTGCCTGGTCGTCCTGGTGACGTATTTCAATCCCGACACCTTTGCCGCCCGTACCGGAATTACGGTGGCGGATAGCAAGTGGTTTGACATCGCCGTGTGGGGCGGAACGCTGATGGTAATCGCCTATGCGATGGGCACGCTCTACGAGAATATGCAGGCCAAGGTTCGCGAGCTACGTGAAACCTACAACGGCCTGCTGATGATTCTTCGCCAATTCATCTCCAAGGATCAGTACACGCAAAATCATTCCTATCGAGTCTCTATCTACGCCACGAAGATTGCCGTGGAAATGGGCCTGGATACCGAACGCATTGAGGACGTGCGCGCCGCTTCGCTGCTTCACGATATCGGCAAGCTCGATATCAGCCGGGATCTCCTCTACAAAGCGTCACGCCTGACAATCGAAGAAACCGCGGAGGTAAAAAAGCACGTTGCGAAGGGAGGCGAAATCCTGCAGCCTGTCGGGGGCGCGCTCAGCCGGATTCTCCCCATCATTCTCGCGCATCACGACAAATTCGATGGTTCGGGATATAACCCGACTCGAGGGGGCGATATTCCACTCGAATCGCGCATTATTACTGTCGCGGACGTCTATGACGCATTGACGAGCGACCGCCCGTACCGCAAAGCCATTACGCCCTATGATGCCAAGGAAATCATTACCAAGGGAGCGGGCACGGAATTCGATCCCAGCGTGGTTCGAGCCTTTTCTACCGCGTTTACGACCGGTCAGATGGAAGTGCCTGAACTGGTTGTTTAACGATTCACTCGGATATTTGATTCCGAAATTCGGGCTCGGGAATTTTTTCAGCGGCAGACCAGCTATCCGCCTTTTTTCAGCTCGTCGAGAACCAGCTTGGCGACTTCACGAAGAGTTTCGAACACACCCTGACCTGTTACGGCAACCGCTTCCGTGATTGGTTCCCCTTTGACTTGCAACTGCTTGGCCAGCTCTTCGATTGGAAGAACTCCTGGAAGGTCACGCTTGTTCAGCTGCAGGACGTAGGGAATGGTGTTGAAGTCGAGCTTGTGTTCCTTCAGGTGTTCGCGCAGGTTATCCAGAGTCTCCAGGTTAGCGTCCAGCCGTTCTTCCTGCGAATCCGCCACGAAAACAACGCCATCTGCGCCCTTCAAAATAAGTTTGCGGCTGGCTTCGTAAAAAACCTGGCCAGGAACAGTGTAGAGATGGATTCGCGTTTTGAACCCGCGTACGGTGCCCAGATCGATGGGAAGAAAATCGAAGAATAAAGTTCGGTCGGTCTCCGTTGCCAGCGAAATCATCTTCCCTTTTTGCGCGGTTCCTGTGTGGTCGTAGATCCACTGCAGGTTGGCGGTTTTCCCGCCCAGACCTGGCCCGTAGTACACGAGCTTGCAGTTAATTTCGCGAGCGGGAAAGTTGATAAAGGGCACGGTTTTCCGGACAGGGCCGGACTTTCTTTATAACATAGCGCCGAAATCCGTCCAATCGTCAAACCAGTGCTTGTTGCTCGCCATGCAGCAGGCAGAAAAGTGGTATACAAAGGCTGGAGTGCAACCCAGCGCCCCGGTTTTGACATTCGCGCCTGGCGGAACTGTTTGCGACTACCTTTTGCAATAACTGTTTGCGATTACCTTTTGCAATTAAACGACGAGAGAGTTCTGGCGGAGGAGAAAGTTGAGCCCCCGCGTTTCGCGGGGACTCCATCTCACAAGGCAGAATGCCGCGATCGCCTTTAGTGCTAGACGTTTTTGACCATGACCTATGAAGCCCCGTGAAGTCCAGCGAAGCACCGTTAAGCTCCAAAACTGGCCACCACTCGAGATCTCACCGGGCAATCAGGGAACACGCTTGCGTTTTGACGCCATGCTCTTACGGCGCGACACGATAATAAATACGATCACAACAAACAGAACTCCGGCGATAATGCGAACGGTAGTCGGATTCATCTAAGGACTCTCCTTGAATGCGTGCGGCCTCCGGAGTCACGCCGGTTATTGCCGCACATTTTAGATTTGACCAATAAACCTTGAATTGAAACGTAACTGAGCCCATTCCATCAACTAACCCGTGAACACGAAACGCAAGGCCGTTAGCGTAACATCACTACCGCTTCGCGGCCTCCTCGCTCGGCATAACACTAACCCCGATCAAGACCCTGCTCGCCACCGGTTTTCCGTCCAGTTGCGCTGGAAGGAACTCCCACTGGGCGAGAGCTTTGAGGGCAGACTGCGCGCGAACATCCAGCGCGCGAATTGCCCGCAAACCCTGCAATTTTCCGTTGTCGTCGATGATTCCTGTAATGAACACAGGCCCTGAGCTCGCACTGATGTCAGCTTTGGCTCCGGTCGCTTGCAATTTCTTTACTGCAACCGGGGGAGTGAGCAATCCATTACCGGCTGGCCCAGAGCTGGCGAGAGCATATTCGATGGGCCAGTCGGGACCACCACCCGCGTCGCTCATAGGGATATAGACCGTGTAGACAGTTTCGTCGCGGGAGAATACACCCAAATCTCTGGTGGCGCCGCCGCTGCTTCCACCGGAAATAACCGTAATGGCGTAGGGACGACGTGAAATTGCCCCTGTCGACACTGCTGCTCCGGCGCGACTGGCAGTACCACCCGCGATCGAAATTCCCGGCATGCTTCCGCTTCCGGATCCAGCGGCTGTCCCCGCGCCGCCGCCACCACCTGGCCGCCCTCCCGTGATCGTTAAGGAACCAGTTCGCGCTGTCCCGTCCTTGTTGCCGCCGTTTGATCCGACTCCATTACCGCTCGTCCCGCTCGCATTTCCTGCGCTCGCGCGCGAAGCATTTCCTCCGGCGTTCGGCGACGCCCCTGTTCCGGTTCCTGCTCCGGCTCCGGCTCCTGCTCCGGCTGCTGCTGCTGTTCCTGCTCCCGCGACGCTTCCGCCAGCTATTGCCGACCCGCCATGCGCGGCGCTCGCGCCACTCGAAGGACCAACAACAAAAGAACCGGACAACTCCGCATCAGGAATTGCGGGAGAGGATTCCGAACGAACACCGACGGCATTGATTACCACGACCGCCTCAGGTGCGCTTGGGGCGTTGGTCGAGAATTCCTGTAGGCCGTGGTCCGCAGCGTTTGCAATTTTCGGTACCGCCGCCTCCGCGGGGACGACCGATGATTGCTTCGGAACACCCATTGGCAACACCGGAACTTGCACGTGGGGCTCGCTGACCCGGAAGGTCACAAGCTGCTGCGGATTCGACACGACGGGCTGCGTGGGATCAACCTGCGGAATAACCGCCGCCTTCGGGGCACTCATCGGTGACACCGGAATTTGCACGTGGGGCACATGGGCCTGGAAAGTTGGCAGTTCCTGTGGATTCGGCACCACGGGCTGCGTCGGTTGATCAATCTGTGGTGTAACCGCCACTTTTGGGGCGTGAGCCGGCAGCATCACCATGCTCTGCAGGCGGACCGGATGGGAGAGCTTCGGAGGATCAACCAAATCGGGACGCCGGATCGTCTGGACGTTATTAGTCGAATCTGGAAGATCGGAAACGATCACCTGCGGCCCGGCAAAGTCAGGCTTCGGTCGCTCGGAAGCGGCTTGGCTAGACTCCGTCTCGGGCTTCGACAAGGTGAGCGCCCTATTCTTTGGCTGCCCTTTTACTTCACTGGGAGAGCCCGCTTTTTCGATTCGCGGCAATTTCGGTAGATAGAGCACTTCATGATTGGGATCGCGGAGCCAA
>JAOAPW010000312.1 GCA_025463105.1 Candidatus Acidiferrum typicum
CTGGAACGCAAAATCCCCTATCGTTCGCTTCCGCAAACGATCGAGGACTATTTTTTGCCCGGGCACGACTCGCTCGTGGTTACGGGAACGCACGGCAAAACCACCACAACGTCGATGCTGGCGTGGATTTTGTCAGTGGCCGGCCGGCGCCCGAATTTCCTGATCGGCGGTGTAGCCGAGAATTTTGGACGAAGCTTCGGCCTCGGAGGTGGATCTGAATTTGTTCTCGAAGGCGATGAATACGACTCAGCATTTTTCGACAAAGCACCGAAATTTCTGCACTACCATCCGGATGAACTTATCATCACGTCGCTCGAGTTCGATCATGCGGACATCTATGCGAATTTGGCCGCTATTGAACTTCAGTTCCGCCGCCTGATCAATCTGGTGCCTCGTCGAGGCCGGGTCGTCGCTTGGGGCGAGAGTGAAACGGTCCGCAGTGTCGTGCAAAAGGCGTTCTGCCCAGTGGAAACTTTCGGATTCAGTTCCGGCGTGGATTGGCTTGCCGGCGACGTTGAATATTCAGAGGACGCCACGCATTTCCGTGTGTCGCGCAAGGGATCTGAAGTGGCGCGCGTGCGCATGTCTCTCGCGGGACGTCACAACGTGCTCAATGCGCTTGCGACGATTGCGATCGCGTATGGACGCGGCGTTAGCAGGGAAGCGATTGAGGAAGCGTTTGCAACTTTCCGTGGAGTTCTGCGCCGCCTGGAAGTAAAAGGAGAATCTTCCGGCGTCCTCGTGGTAGACGACTTCGCGCATCATCCGACTGCAATTCGCGTGACGATTGATGCCGCGCGTAATCGCTGGCCTGGCCGGCGTCTTTGGGCCGTGTTCGAACCGCGTTCGAACACCATGCGGCGAAAAGTTTTTGAAAATGACCTGGCATCATCGCTCGCTACTGCGGACGCAACTGTCCTGGGCGCTGTGAACCGCGCCGCACTTCTCGACGATGCGGAGCGCTTGTCGCCGACGCGCGTTCTGGCGACGGTTCGGGCCGCTGGCCGGAAAGCCGAGGGATTCGAAACCGCGGATGAAATTAGCGAATACCTTACGCAAGAGACGCTGCCCGGCGACGTCGTATTGGTGATGTCCAACGGCAGTTTTGACGGCCTGTGCGGAAAGCTGCTGGGCAAATTGCAGGAACGCGGCGCTCCGGCAGGGAAGATTCGCGGATGAGTTGGAGCGTGCTTCACTGGGAACGGATCGCGGCGCTCGCCGTCCTGCTTTTCGCCGCCCGTCCGGCGCGCGCAACAATTGATTACTCCGTGTCGGTGGCCCACCCGGAAAAACATATTTTTGGCGTGACGATGAGCGTGCCGAACGTGCACGATCGCGTCCAGCTTCAATTGCCCGCCTGGTATGCGCTCTACCAGATTCGCGATTTTTCTTCCCACATGATGCAAGTCACCGCCAAAGACGAAGCGGGGAATACTCTGCCCATCGTGAAGCTCGACAAACAAACCTGGCAGGTTAGCGGGAACGGTACTGTGGCAGTCAATTATTCAATCCTTTGGGATGACCCGGGTCCCTTCTCTTCGCAATTGAATCCCGATCATGCCTTTTTGAATCTCGCGATGGTGCTGCTGTATATTCCGGATCGTCGCGCGGAAGACACGCGCCTGGGGTTCGATGATGTGCCGGAAGGCTGGCGAGTAGCTGTTGAACTGGATTCCACAGCTTCCTCAGCGACGGCCGCTCACCGCACCGGCGCGTACTCTGCGCCAAGCTATGACACGCTCGTGGATGCTCCAGTCGAAATGGGAAACTTCGCGGAATTCCGCATGGAAGCCGGAGGAAGACCCATTCGCATCGTCGTCCACGGCGATCCTGGCGACCAATCCAAGCTCACCAGCGCGTTGAAGCGTATCGTTGACTATGAAGTATCGCTCATGGGCGGCGCCCCGTTTCGTGAATATCTTTTCCTGTTTCACGTGGGCACGACCTACGGTGGCGGAGGAATGGAGCACGCGAACTGTACGGCGATTTCCGCGGAGGTTCCCGGGCAGTTGACGTCCTATGCGGCGCACGAATTCTTTCACGCCTGGAATGTGAAGCGCATTCGCCCGCGATCGCTTGAACCTGTGGATTTTACGAAGGAAATGTGGACCAGGTCGCTCTGGTTTGCCGAGGGCGTTACCAGCACCTATGGCGCTTATACGCTGCTGCGGACCGGTCTATGGTCGCCCCAGCAATTCTACAGCGACCTGGGCGCGCAGATTGGCGAACTCGAATCGCGGCCCGCGCATCTCTGGCAAAGCGCCGAGGAATCCAGCCTGGACGCCTGGTACGAAAAGTATCCGATCTACAACCGTCCGGAAGAAAGCATTTCCTATTACAACAAAGGACAGTTGCTCGGCGTCGCCCTTGATATTCTTATTCGGGATGCAACCGACAATCGCGCCAGCCTCGATGACATGTTGCGAGCTCTTAACGATGAATTCGCTCGCCGCGGCCGCTTTTATAACGACAGTGAGGACTTGCGCGCTGTTGCCGAGGATGTGATTCGCAAGAAAGCGCCCGCCGCCAATCCGAACCTGAAAGATTTTTTCGCACGCTATGTTTCCGGGACGGATGAAATTCCCTTTGAAAATCTACTTGGCCGCGCGGGACTGCAGCTGAAAGATACTGGCCAGCGCCATGCCGCGTTTGGTTTCACGATTCATCGAGACGGAAAATCTTCGCTATTGATCGGAAGCCTGGAGGCCGGAAGCAGCGCTCAGCAGGCAGGCTTGCAGGATGGCGATGTTCTGTTGACACTTAACGGTGAACCGCTCCCGCGCTCTCCGGAACGCTGGGTACGCGATCATCAGCCGGGCGAACGAGTCACAGTAAGATTGCGGCGGAACGGCGAAGAAAAAACCATCTCGTTTGCACTTGAAAGGCAAGCCGAAGCCGTATTTCAAGTCTTTGAAGCCCCTGACGCAACAGCCAAGCAGCGCCGCATTCGCGATGGCATATTGCACGGAACGGTCGGCGGAGCTCAATGATCCGCACAGCCATTGTTGCGATTTTCTTGAGTCTCTACACTCTTGTTCTGGGCCCGCCGCTGATTCTTTATACCCTGGTGACCCGCTCCGCGGACCTGATGTATTGGGTCGGAGTCAAAGGGCTGGTTTTTATCACGCGCGTGGCCGGAATGCGTGTCAATGTCGAGGGTCGCGAAAATATCCCTGAAGGTGTATGCCTCTTCGCAGCCAATCACACCAGCAATGCGGACGCCCCGGCAATCGTGGGCGCCATTCCGCGACGCCTGGCAATTTTCGGCAGGAAATCGCTCTTTGATATTCCCATTGTGGGATTGGCGTTCCGCCTCGCGAAATTTGTCCCCGTCGATCGCGGAAATCGCGACGCCGCTCTTGCCAGCGTCAAGCAGGCCGTTGAATACATCAAGACCGGCTCATCCTTCCTGGTCTATCCGGAAGGCACGCGCAGTCCTGACGGTCGCATGCAGCGCTTCAAGAAGGGCTCTTTTGTCATGGCCATTGAAGCGGGCATCCCGATTGTGCCTGTGGCGTGTTCCGGAGCCCATCGCATCATGAAGAAAAATTCCCTGATCATTCATCCGGGTAGAGTGACCGTGCGTTTCGGCAAGCCCGTCGACGTTTCCGGCTATACGGTGGAAGAGCGCAATGCCCTGGCGGAAAAAGTTCACGATGCTGTCGCCGCGCAATTGCCCGACGATCAGAAGCCTGCAGGCTGAAAACGCTTCAGGGTGCAAAAATTATGTAGGGGCACGGCAATGCCGTGCCCCTACGGCGCAACGTCATTTCCTTGCGAATTTGATCCGTGCCATCTCCGCCGCCACCTCGCGCACCGTCTTCTGCAACTCCGGCAGCCTCTTCAGCGCGGCCATGACCTTGAGCCAAAGCTTATTTTCCATGGCCGGGTATCCGGACATCATCGCGCCGGCCCGAACATCCGTGGGAACGCCACTCTGCGAACTAATAATTGCGCCGTCGCCGATTTCGAGGTGTCCCGCCGCCCCCACTTGTCCCGCCAGAATGCAGCGATTGCCAATGCGAGTCGAGCCTGCGAGTCCAACTTGTCCGCAGAGAATCGTGTCTTCGCCCACTTCGCAGGCGTGCCCCACGAGCACCAGGTCATCAATTTTCGCGCCACGCCGGATGCGCGTTTCTCCGACAGTGGCGCGATCGATGCACGAGTTCGATTGAATCTCTACATCGTCCTCGATTACGACGGCTGCATGTTGCTGGATCTTGTGCCAGCTGCCGTCCGCACGCTTTGCTAATCCGAATCCATCGCCTCCGATGACCACGCCGTTTTGCAAAATCACTCGATTTCCAATACGGCAATCCTCCCGCACGACGGTTTGCGAATGCGCCAGAAAATCGTCTCCGATCTTGACGTTCCTGTAGA
>JAOAPW010000324.1 GCA_025463105.1 Candidatus Acidiferrum typicum
ACGCGGGAGGTCTCCGCACCTACCTCGCGCAAGGCACCACCATCGTGACTCACGAATTGAATAAGGAATATTATTTGCAGATTTTATTTCATCCCGGCGGTTGGACGTTGCAACCGGACAGACTGGCGACGTTCTACCCGATGTTCATGATCAGCAGGCGACCCGCTCCCATTGAGGCGGTGCAGGACAAGGATGTGATAACCGACGACGCTCGCGTGATGGACATTTATCATGTGCAGGATATGTCTTATGCGCTCGAAGATCCCTCTTACCGGCAAGGCAATCACAGTGAAGATATGCTGATGGTTTACCTTCCGAAAGAAAAAATTCTGGTGAACGCGGATCTTTACACGCCGCCGGCGCCCGGAGCGCAACCTCCGTCCGCAATAAATCCCGGCACTATTACTCTCTACCAAAATATCAAGCGGCTGAAGCTGGATGTCGCGCAGCACGTTCCCATTCACGGACGCCCTGGAACAAACGACGAATTCTTGAAAATTGTCGGCAAGACGAATTAATTGCGCTGAGTGCCGGAAATAAAACCGTGTTTAACTCAGGAAACTTTTGAGCTCGGCGAGCAAAACGTCAGGTATTTCCTCCGCGATGAAATGGCCGCTGGGGACCGCTCTGCCGCTGACGTTTGAGGCTCGCTCTCTCCATGTGTCGAGCACATTGTAGAGTCGGTGCATGTCGCCATGTTCTCCCCACAATGCGAGCAGGGGGCAGGCGACTTTGTGATCCCGATCGGCTTCATCATGATCCAGGTCAATGGAGGCGCCCGCGCGGTAATCCTCACAGGTGGCATGAATCATCGCAGGGTCCTTGAAACATCGGAGATATTCGGCAAAGGCATCCTTGTCGAGCGCGGCGGCGGGGAGACGATCGAACCGAGACTTCAGCCAAAACTCAGCGCTGTTGCCGATCACGGTTTCCGGGAATGGCGCCTTTTGAATCAGAAAGAACCAGTGAAAACTGGAGGTCGCCCATTCCTTGGTCACATTGTGAAAAAGTTTATAGGACGGAACAATGTCGAGAACTGCGACTTTTGTTACACGGTCAGGATGGTCGAGAGCCATGCGATGCGCAACTCGTCCGCCGCGATCGTGACCCACGACCGAAAATTTCTCCAGGCCCAGGCTGGACATTATTTCCACCTGATCTTGCGCGGTCGCTCGTTTTGAATACCCAAAATGATTTTCACCATCCGCGGGTTTGCTGCTGTCTCCATAGCCGCGGAGATCGGCGGCAACGACCGTATATTTCTTGGCGAGCTCGGGCGCAATCTTGCGCCATTCAATGTGCGTTTCCGGATAGCCGTGCAGCAGCAGGAGTCCGGGTCCGCTCCCGGCAGTAACAAAGTTGATCGTGGCGCCGGAAGTTTTTCTAGTGAGCTTCTTGAACCCCGGAAAAAAATCAGTGTCGGTGGGTTTTTGATTTGTTTGCGCCACTGCGCGGCGCGCTCGGGGGAACACACCGCTTGAGGAAGCCATCGCACCAATGCCTAAAGCGGCGGCTTTCTTGAGCAAATCTCGGCGAGGATTTTCAGACATAATTTCGTTCCTCCCAAATATGTTGAATTCGGTCAAGTCGCAAAAAAGAGAATGAATTCCGGAAAAAGCCCCAATCTGTCATTCCAAGCGAAGCGAGGAATCCCTCTTTCTCTTGGCATTCACACCCAGAGAGATTCCTCACTTCGTTCGGTTCACCGAGAACGTTCTCCGTGAACGGAATGACGACCAAGAGACTCAGTAGCTGGCGGCCAGCGTTTTGATTTTAGATTTGTCGGGATACAACACGCCCAATGCCTGATCTTTTGGATCCGCGGATCGCGTGGTGTACCAGATCGAATTCTGCCCCGACACTTCGATCTTCGGCATGTCGGTTCTCTGGACGTAGGGATAGTAAGTGAAATTTTTGGACTTCGGCTCAAACCTGATCAGCCCGCCGCCTTGGCCCGAGTCGGCGATCCATAAGTTGTAGTCGTGATCTTCCTGAATGTCGTACGGGAATCCCCATTTCACGGGCTCGGGGTATTCGACCATCTTTCCGGTGTTCGGATCGAGCATGCCGATTTTTCCGGGGCTTTCCAGGGGATACCACACCATGCCGTTATGATCGACAAACACGCGGCGCATGGTGCACGGACGCGTCAACGCGGGGTATTCAATGAACTGCGCGTTCTCCGGATCGAATTTCGTTACTTTGCAGCGCCACCAATTCGCGAACCATACTTTGTCGTTCTTATCCATGACCATACCGTAGGCAAAACTATTGTCAGTGGGTCCCTTGTAACGCGAAATTTCCCCGGTCGTGCGATCCCACTTTGCGATTTCGTTCGACCAGGATAGCGTGGTCCAGATATTCTGCTTGGAGTCGACGAACGGAGTGTTGCCGTGTGGCGGCTTCTTGGCTTCAGGATTGTACGGATAATATTTTATTTCTCCAGTCTTACTGTCGACTCGTACGAAACCCGTGTGCCCGGAAGCCCAAAGATCTCCGCTGGCATCCTGAGTAAGGCCGTGCCCTCGAAACTGAGGACCTGCAAGCGGGTAATCGGTCCAGGTAGCGGTGCGCGGATCCATCTTGCCGATCTGCAGGCCGCGCGCATCGACGTACCAAACATCTCCATTCTGGCTGAGGTGCGCGTCGTGGAATCCGCGCTCTCCTTTGGCGAGTGGTGGAATGTGATACTCGACAAACATGGCCTTGCCCAGCGCTTTCTCGTCGATGGGCGCATCGGGAACCACAAGCCCGCGCTTTTTACTTTCCGTCCCGAAATTTTTCACGAGATACGCAACAAGTTCTTCGCGCTCGCCGGGTGCAAATGTCCCCGGCACGAGCCGCGAGCCCGCATTATCGAATGGGTTCTGCATTAGATCGATTGCCGCGTTCCACTGCGATTCATCCCATTGCTTGTTCGGCAGGAAGTCGGGACCGTGGCACAAAATGCAGGTTCGCTCAATCGTCTCTCGCGCGTGACCTGGCGGATAAAGTTCGTCGTATGCGAGAAGCGGTTCGTCCTTAGGCAAGCCGATGCGCATCTGCTGATTCGGCCTGTAGGTTCCTTCCTTCAGAGAAAAATCCGCAGTCGCGTTTCCACCGGCAGTCACACTTACCTTTTGTACGTCTCCGCCGGAGAACCCGTTCTTCGTGACGCTCACTTCATAATTGCCGGGGAAAAGGTCAACCGCCTGGTATTTCCCGTCTTCGGTGAACACCATGTAGACGACGTTCTTATCCACATTTTTAGCGTAAACTTTTGCGGCCTTGAATTCCTTGGGCGCTTTCACGCTGCCGGATAATGTTCCGGTTCCGGCAAGCGTGCCGGTTGCGCCGATACCTGCGCTCTTCATGGACTTGTTTTGTCCACTGAAAGCTGTTTCGACAGCGGAAAAAACAAGTGTGAGTGCGATTGTTCCAAGCAGTCCGGATAGCAAAAGTTTGCGATTCATTTCTGTCACTCCTGCGGGATGGTTCAGTCTGGCTGTTGACCTGCTGGCAATATAGTCTTAGCAGGTTTCGGAATCAATGCTTCAC
>JAOAPW010000370.1 GCA_025463105.1 Candidatus Acidiferrum typicum
TACGGCGACATTGTCTTTCTGCGATTTCTGGGCGTGCCGATGTGTCTTATAAATCGACCTGACTGCATTGAATCGGTTCTGGTCACGCAGCACAATAACTTCGAAAAATCGAAAGACTACAGGGCCTTGCGCCGCGTGCTTGGCAACGGGTTGCTGACCAGCGAGGGAGAATTCTGGCGGCGGCAGCGGAAGCTGGTCCAGCCCGCCTTTCACCAGGCTCGAATCGCGGCGTACGCGGAAGTCATGGTGGCGTACACGGAGCGAATGCTGGCCTCGTGGAAGGACGGCGAGGAGCGCGACGTCCACGAAGCCATGATGCGCCTCACGCTCGATATCGTAGCGAAAACACTTTTCGATACGGATGTATCCCGCGAGGCGGAGGACGTTGGCGCTGCGCTGCAGGTCTTAATGAGCAAGTTTTTCAGGCAGGCTGGGTTCGCGCTCCTGCTTCCTCGTTCGATCCCGATTCCTACCACGCGGCACTTGCGACGCGCCATCGGGCAACTCGACAAAGTCATCTACGAGATCATTCGGCGTCGGCGCGCCGGTGGCTCGGGTACCGGCGATCTGCTCAGCGTTCTTCTGCAAGCTCAGGACGATGAAGGTCTGCGGATGACCGATCGCCAGTTACACGACGAGATCATGACGCTGTTTTTGGCCGGGCATGAGACCACTGCGAACGCGCTCTCGTGGACATGGCTGCAGCTCGGGCAACACCCCGAGGTTGAAGAAAAATTGGGCGAAGAACTGCAGCGCGTGCTCGATGGCCGCGCGCCGTCGGCGGCTGATTTACCTCGATTGACTTACACCGATATGGTTCTCAGGGAAGCGATGCGCCTCTATCCTCCGGTGTGGGTGATTGGGCGGCGAGCCCTCGCGCCTTTCCGGATGGGTGAGTACGATCTCCCGGCGGAAACGAATGTTCTGATTTCGCAACTCATTACGCACAGGGATGCGCGATATTTCCCGGAGCCGGAACACTTTGACCCGGATCGCTGGAGGCCGAGCGATCCTCGCAACATATCCCTACCTCGCTTCGCCTATTTTCCGTTTGGCGGAGGGCCAAGAGTATGCGTTGGAGCGGGATTTGCAATGATGGAAGCGGTTTTACTGCTGGCTACGATTGCGCAAAAGTTCAGGCTCACGCTAGTCCCGGGCCAAAACGTTAAATATTTGCCTTCGGTTACGCTGCGGCCGAAAAGCGGCATACGGATGGTTGCCAAACGCCGTCAGTAGAACGAAAACCTGCCCGCCCCAAGAACGGGCGGCCTCTACAAGTGCTGCCGATAAGGATGGTTTTGTAGAGGCCTCTACGTCCCGTGTTTTTCGGACGGAGAGGGCACTCGGGCACTCCTCGTTTTCAATTTGAGTCAACTCTTACGCTCGCGAACGCTTGAGCTTTCCATGACCCTGCGCTAGAGTAACCGCTCCCGAGGGGAGGCGATTAAGAGTGCAATCCCATGGTCAGGAGCATCTGCGGATTTTGCTGCGGAGCAGCGCGATTCAAAAGCGCGTCCGGGAAATGGGCCTTCAAATTTCAAAGGATTTCAAGGGTCAGCGCGTGCACTTGATCGGCGTGCTGAAAGGCGCGGCGATTTTTCTCTCCGACCTGATCCGCCAAATTCGCGTCGACGTTTCGCTCGACTTCATTGCCGTCTCGAGTTACGGCAAGGGCAGCCATACTTCCGGGCAAGTGCGCCTCATCAAGGACCTGGACACCAGCATCGAGGGGCTCAACGTCATCGTGGTCGAGGACATTTTAGATACCGGGCTTACCCTTGGCTACCTGCGGAGCGTGCTTCAGCAGCGTAAACCGAAATCGTTACGCATTGCCGCTTTACTCGACAAGCCTGAGCGGCGCATCAAAAAAGACGTGAAGGCCGATTATGTGGGCTTTCAGATTCCCAACGAATTTGTCGTCGGCTATGGCCTGGATTATGCCGAGCGCTACCGTAATCTCAAGGATGTCTGCGTACTTTCGCTTCCGCCGGATTGACGAGTCCGCGATGCGCCAGCGGCTCTATGCTATGACCGCGGCGGCGCGCAGTCGCTTGCCCTGAATTTGTAGCTCGCGTCTTTAGAGGCGAGGGTTTGGTTGCCAATCGTGAGGAAGATCCCGCGTCTGACCCTTCGCATTCGCTCAGGGCAAGTGACGCGGGGTACAACAACAGGACCCAGTCTTTGAAATTTTAGGTAGAGCCACAGGAAACCAAGCCAGTGAACCAGCGCGAATTAGAAGAGATCGCCGGTCTTATCGACCACACCCTGCTTAAGCCGGAAGCTTCGCGTGACGAAATACGTAAGCTCTGCCAGGAAGCCGCGCGCTTTGGTTTCGCTTCCGTTTGTATCAATCCGTGGAACGTGCCGCTGGCGGCTGAAATATTGCGAGGGACAAAAGTAAAAGTTTGCACCGTGGTGGGCTTCCCGCTTGGCGCAACACTGCCGCACGTGAAAATTCACGAAGCAGAGGAAGCAATTAAGCTGGGCGCGCAGGAAATCGACATGGTGATAAATATCGGTGCGCTCAAATCCGGGCAGGATGACGTGGTGGAATCAGACATTCGTGGAGTTGTCGATGCAAGCCATCTCGGCGGAGCGATTTGCAAAGTGATTCTGGAAACTGCGCTGCTTACGCATGATGAAAAAATTCGTGGCTCAGCCGCTGCGAAGAAAGCGCGCGCCGATTTCGTCAAGACTTCAACCGGCTTCAGTACCGCGGGAGCAACCGCTGAAGATGTCGCGCTGATGCGCGCTGTGGTGGGCTCAGAAATGGGCGTAAAAGCTGCCGGCGGCGTGCGCAGTTTCGAGGATTTTAAAAAAATGGTTTCCGCGGGAGCCACGAGAGTCGGAGCGAGCGCCAGCGTGAAAATTATGGAAGAGGCGGCTAACGCTGCGGCCGGTTCCGAGTCCGCTACCTCTTTGCCGAAACCGCATCCCTATTGACATTGCGCACTTCCATCTGCCAATTATCTGTCGCCTGTTGATAAACTCTAGCCGGTTTTTCACGAGAGCGTAATGACCTCCTGCTATACTGAATGACTTCAAGAGGGAATGTGCGTCCGCACGGGGGTGTTAATTCTGGCGGACGCACTCTGAGTATATGGAACCGGTACAAACCACATCGCCGCTTAACGTGCCCGCGGAGTTCCTCGCGACGCTGGTCGAAATCAGCGAAGAGATCAACTCTTCGCTCGACCTCGACGAGGTGTTGAAGAAGACCGCGACGCTGGTGAAGCGTCTGGTCGACTACGAAATTTTCGGCGTGATGCTGTTGGACGAAAGCACGCAGCGGCTCTATCACCGCTTCACGATCGGCTACGGCGAACAGGCCAGTAAGGATTGGCAAATTCCGCTCGGGCAGGGGATCACCGGAACTGCGGCGGCTACAGGCCGCGCGGTTCGCGTCGGGGACGTTCGCGAAGATCCGCGATATATAAATATTATCGATTCTGTGCGCTCAGAACTCGTGGTTCCCCTGGTCGTAAAAGGCCAAGCGATCGGCGTGCTCGATATTCAGAGCACGCAGGTCGATTATTTTACTCGCGATCAGCAAAGCGTTCTGACGCTGATGGCCAGCCGCCTGGCGGTGGCCATCGAAAACGCGCGCCTGTTTGAACGTGTTCGCAGCCAGGCCGACACTCTGTTGGTTCTCAACGAAGTGGGCCGCGAAGCCAATTCCATTCTCGATGTCGAGGAATTGCTGCGCCGCGCCGCCGAGCTCGTGAAACGCGTCATCAACTATCAAATCCTGGGCATCTTGCTTTACGACGAGGCGACCAACGTGTTTCGCCATCGCCTGGACGTGAAATACGGCCAGAGCGCCCAGGGAAAACTGCGGGTTACCGCCAACGAAGGAGTTGTCGGCGCAGCGATTTCTTCCGGGCATCCCGTTCGCGTTCCGGACGTCACACAGGATTCGCGCTACTTCATGGTGAATCCCGAAACGCGATCCGAACTGGCGATCCCCATGATTCATAAGGGACGCGTGGTAGGCGTGCTGGACCTCGAGAGTCCGCAAACAAATTATTTTACCGAGGACCACGTACAGACGCTCATGATCCTGGGCGCGCATCTTGCGGTTTCGCTGGAAAACGCGCGCCTATACGAACAGCTGGCTCGCGATGAAGCGCGCATGGATCGTGAACTAACGGCCGCGCAACGCTTGCAAAATGCGTTGTTGCGCCCCGTGCCTACTGTCGATTTTGGGCTCGATATCGCCGCGCGAATTCTTTCCGCGCGGCAAGTGTGCGGCGACTTGTATGATTTTCTTTCCTATGGGACGCAGCAATTAGGCGTCGCGCTGGGGGACGTCAGCGGCAAAGGCAGCGCCGCGGCGCTTTACGGAGCCGTCGCGACCGGAATTCTTCGGAGCCTCTCGCCGCACAAACTTCAGCCCGCGGAACTTCTTCGCCAGTTGAATCAGCTGGTCAGCGACCGTCGCGTCGAGGGCCGCTATATGACATTTTGTTTTGCCACGTGGCAAAAAGGACGCCGTATCCTGCGCGTCGCCAATGCCGGGCAGACGCAGCCGCTGCTCTGGAAGGATGGCCACGTCGAGCAGCTCAAGCTTTCCGGATTTCCGATTGGCATTTTTGACGATGCCACGTATGACGAGTGGAGTGTGAAACTTTCCAAAGGAGACATTCTGGTTTTCTATTCTGATGGACTTACCGAAGCCAGCAATCGCGAAGGGAAGTTTTTCGGTAGCAGCCGGCTGATAGCAGTTCTGGAAAAGCACACCCAACTTTCATCTTCTGATCTGGCCGACCGCATGCTCGAAGAAGTGCAGGAATTCACCGAGGGAGGCGCCATTACGGACGATCGCACGCTGGTGGTGATGAAGGTGAAGTGAGCGCGCCCACATCTTCCTCAGGAAAATCGAAATCGCGCCGCCCCGCTGCCGTCGATCCCGTGAGCTACACTCCCGGGTTTACGTACCGCGGCTCACGCCTGTTTTGTGAAGCCGTTCCGGTAGATAAAATCGCCGACAAGGTTGGAACGCCGGCCTATCTTTACAGTGGCGCGAGCATCGAACAGGCCTACCGGCGAATGGATTCGGCATTCGGCTCGCTTCCTCATACGATTTGC
>JAOAPW010000388.1 GCA_025463105.1 Candidatus Acidiferrum typicum
AAATGCAAGTGACGATCAGCAAGCGACAACACATTCGGGCGAATCTGGGCGTTCGCGTCCCGGTCAACAACACTTCGGGAAGACAGATACAAGTAGTGTTCTATCTGCTTTGGGACTGGTTTGACGGGCGGCTGAACGAAGGTTGGTGATGGGAAAAAAGCTCTGGTACGCGGTTGCGCTATTCGGATTGCTGACTTGCTCGGCCGGACTGGTGAGCGGCGGCGGGCAGCACGCTGACACAAAGGTGCGCTTTCAGACTTCGGACCGGTGCCTGGCCTGCCATAACGGAATCGTGACGCCTTCGGGCGAAGATGTCTCGATTGGGTTCGATTGGCGTTCGAGCGTTATGGCGAATTCGTCGCGCGATCCTTATTGGCAAGGGAGCGTGCGGCGTGAATCGATCGACCATCCAGAATCGGTGGCTGCGATAGAGGACGAATGCTCGGTCTGCCACATGCCGATTACGCGCTTCGAGGCGAAGTTAGAGGGCCGCAAGGGACAAATTTTTTCGCATCTTGCATTTGATCAAGACAAGAAGGACAACGCAAAGGCCGAAGATGGCGTGACTTGCTCGGTGTGCCATCAAATCGCGAACGAAAAGCTGGGGACAGCCGAAAGTTTCAACGGAGGGTTCGTGGTTAATCCGCCGGCGTCGAGGAGCGAGCACCCGGAGTATGGGCCTTTTGCTGTCGAGGCGGGGCGGCAACGCATCATGCATACGTCATCGGCCGGATTTCGTCCCACTGAAGGGGCGCATATACGGGATTCTGCGCTGTGCGGCACTTGCCACACGCTAAAAACAAAAGCTCTTGGGCCGGGCGGAAAAGATATCGGCTCATTGCCGGAACAGATGCCTTATCCGGAATGGCTACACAGCGATTACAGAGAGAAGCAAAGTTGCCAGTCGTGCCACATGCCGGAGATTCCGGGGCAAGTGCCCATCACGGCGGTGCTTGGAGTTCCGCGCCAGGGAGCGCATCAGCATACGTTTGTGGCGGGAAACTTTTTTATGCTGCGGATGCTGAATCTGCATCGCAACGACTTGAGCGTAACCGCGCTGCCTACGGAATTAACGGCACAAGCGGAGAGGACGATTGCGTTTCTCCAATCGCAGGCGGCACGCATTGGCATTCGGAGCGTTGAGACGGTCTCGGACCGTGTGCAGGTGCAAGTGCTTGTGCAGAATTTGACTGGGCACAAGATGCCTACGGCTTACCCTTCGCGTCGCGCCTGGCTGCACGTAACAATTCGCGATGCACGAGATAACAAGGTGTTTGAATCGGGCGCGCTGCACGCGGACGGGTCCATTGAGGGGAATGATAATGATGCCGACCCGACGCAATTTGAGCCGCACTATCGCGAGATTACCAGCAGCGACCAGGTGCAAATCTACGAACCGATTCTGAAGGACGCCGCTGGACACGTGACGACCGGATTGCTTTCGGCGGTGGGATACCTGAAGGACAACCGGCTGCTGCCGAGCGGATTCAAGAAGGAAACCGCGGAGGCTGATATCGCGGTGGTGGGCGATGCCGTGGAGGATCCGAATTTCACGGACGCGGGGAGCGTGGTGCGATATTCGGTCAGCACCGGCGGGGCGCAAGGCCCGTTCCACGTTGAGGCCGAGCTGTGGTACCAGCCGATTGGGTTTCGGTGGGCGCACAATCTGGGCGCATACAAGGCGGCAGAGCCACAACGCTTTGTTGGATACTACGAGTCCATGTCGACCGCTACGGCGGTACTCCTGACTCGAGCGGAAGCGAAGAGCGACGAAACCGCCAGAAAATGAAAACGGCTGGCAGCGTTTAGCGGCCAGCCGTTCTGTGCTCTGCGCCGGCAAAATGCCGGCGTTACCATGCATGCTTAGCGGTGTCCGCCGCCTCCATGGCCACCGCCGCTGCTACCACCGTGGAAGCCACCGCCGCCGCGGAAACCGTCGCCGCCATGAAAGCCGCCACCATGGAAGTTGCCGCCATGGAAGTTGCCGCCTCGGAAGCCCTCACCGCGGAAGCCTTGATCGTGGAAACCGCGGCCATGAAAGCCGCGATCAAAGCCACGGCGACCGTCGAAGCCGCGATGGAAACCGCGATCAAAGAAGCGATCACGGTCCCGGAAGCCAAAGCCGCGGCCTCCGAAGCCAAACCAAGGGCCGGCGCCTATAAAAACGCCGCTTTCAAACCAGTCCGGGCCGTAATACCCGTAGGGCGCGCATGCGTACGGAGAATAATCGTAATAGCCATAGGCGCAGGCGGGAGGTGGACCGTAGTAGACAGGCGCTCCGAAACCGACGCCAAAGGCGACGCGCTGGGCGTTCGCGTTAGAAGCCGAGAAGAGACATACACCGAGAACAATGCCAAGCAAACCGAACAATCTTACGTATCGCGTTCTAAAGTATCGCATCTGTGGACCCTCTTAGATCCTTGCTGTTACATTCATGAAACCCGGGCAGACGGGAAAAGTTGTGCCATAGCGTCTAAGCGACGGACAGGATGGGGGTTACCAATTGTCGGACCTGAAACGGCACCGGTTGAGACTAGAGCAGCTCGGAGTCGTGCTGTCGGAAGAGTTGCTGTACGGATGCGGGCGTGCGTTCTTTCAGAGCGTGGAACCCCTCGATCAGGCTGAAAACGTTCGGCGTCATAATCAACAGATAGCGAACACGGCGGGGACCGGGATTCCAAAAGGTGTGCGGCGTGCCGCGGGGGACGAGCACGGCGGAACCGGCGGGGGCTTCAATTTCGTTTTCACCGGATTGCACGCTTAGAGTTCCTTCCAACACGTACCAGGCTTCGTCATCCTTATGGTGGATGTGGCGCGGAGCGATCAGGCGCGGAGGTCCCGCGGTTCCGCCCTCGTTTTGCCATTCGGCGATTACGAAAGAATTGTTTGGTGAGCCTAAGATGTTGCCAAGAAGCGGTGGAGCGACGGATGTTTGATTCGTGCGCGTAATTTTCGTGCGTTGACGGGCTTGGTGTAAAGCCTCTATAATTGACGTTTGTCTTTACAGGTGGAGGAGCGATGTACGCCGTCATTCAGACCGGGGGGAAGCAGTATCGCGTCGCGCCCGGCGACACTATACGGATTGAGCGAGTCAGCGGAGACGTGGGAGAGAAGGTGACGTTTGGCTCCGTGCTCGCGGTGCATACCGACGAGAAGAAGGTGATGCTTGGTTCGGATGCGTCGAAGGTGACCGTCACGGGAAAGATTATTAGTCAGGGGCGGGCGAAGAAACTGACCGTGCTCAAGTTCAAGAAGGGCAATCAGTACAAGATTTCGCGCGGGCACCGGCAGAATTATACGGCTGTGCAGGTTAGCGATATTAAGCTGTAGTGCGGGTTTGTGGTGCGGTAGGAAAAAGCCTCAGGTCCACAAACCGGACCCGAGCTACAGGTCTCGCGACATCGGCCGAGAAATCACCAGAACAAAAGAGGGAATGAGTCATGGCACATAAGAAGGGCGGCGGGTCGTCTACAAACGGGCGGGATTCACACGGGCAGAGGCTTGGAGTGAAGCGCTTCGGCGGGCAGCTCGTGAATGCGGGAACGATTCTGATCAGGCAGCGCGGCACGAAACATCAGGCCGGCGTGAATGTTGGGCAGGGCAAGGACGATACTCTCTTCGCGCTGGTGACTGGGTACGTTAAGTTTGAAGACAAGGGGCGGCACGGACGGTTTATCAGCGTTACGCCGGCCGAGCAAGCGCAGGCGGCTGCCAGTTAGAGCGGGATAATGCGCACAGCCATGACGGCTGTGCCACGCGATACGGCTTACATCTCAAGCGGCGCGGCAGACTGAGGCCCGCCGCTTTTGTTTTTGACGCGGATCGTCAAACTCTTAACGAGGAGCGTCGGAAGAAACGCAGCTTAGTGCGCCGCCTGGGAAAAACTTGAGGTACGCGCTGCGGCCGTGAGCAGGGATGATGGCGAGCTCCGGAACCATTTGGTGGAGCTGGTTGAGCTTGGCAACGATTTCGTTGGCTCGTGCAGCATCGTTGTCTC
>JAOAPW010000423.1 GCA_025463105.1 Candidatus Acidiferrum typicum
AAATGATGAATTGAAAAACAGAAGCCGTACCATTGACTATTCGAAGAATCGAGCATAGGTTAGGGTTAACTAAGATGAGGGGAATCTCTCCCCTCCACCCCGGGGCCGGATGAACACCCACGTTCGGCCCCTTTCGATTTCAAGCCCGCAGTTCCAAAAAATCACACAAGGTTCGAACTTGTGGAATCAGATGCGGTGTCGCGTTATATAATTCCAGAGTCAGGAAATTGAAAATACAGATTTCGGATCGAGTATGGCTTCGCTCTGTAACGTCGGTCTTCAGACCGATAGGGCGTATGAAGAATATGCCCGCCTGACGGCGGGATCTACTCAAATCGCTGTAAGAACATTCAGACTGGCATTGCGTTAGATAGCTGGCCGGTCCAGCCGGATGGATACCATATGCGGACTTCGATGGATCGAAGTATGGAAGATGACGATCGCCCAAGGTTTGGAACAAATCAGAAGGCGCTCAAAATCAATCTGGACCCGATGTTTTACGGAACTTTTGCCGAGATCGGGGCCGGACAAGAAGTCGCGCGCTGGTTTTTCAAGGTTGGCGCGGCGGCGGGAACAATTTCAAAATCCATTTCCGCCTACGACATGGCTGTCAGCGACGCGATCTATGGCCGCTGCAAAAGGTACGTATCGCGCGAACGCCTGCAGGGCATGCTCGATTACGAACATGGCCTGAACCTGGAACGGTTACGGATGTCGCGCGGAGACACGACCGCTTTCTTCACATTTGCAAACACCGTGGCGGCCCGCAACTATCAGGGTACGAATGAATCTCATGGCTGGATGGGCGTCAAATACCAGACTCGTCCGCGAGACGAAGACAGCCAGATTATTATTCATGTCCGCATGCTCGATCAGGAAAACGATCTGCAGCAGGAAACGCTGGGCATCGTGGGAGTCAATCTTCTCTACGGCGCTTTTTTCCTGCATCACAAACCTCCGCTGCTGCTGGAATCCCTGCTGGACAATCTCACCACGAAACGCGTCGAGATCGATATGGTCGAATTCTCGGGCATTGAGTTTCGTCATGTCGATAACCGCGTAATGAGTTTGAAGCTGGTGCAGCTGGGTCTGAGCGGCGCAGCAATGTTCGGTCCAGCCGGCGAAGTTTTGCAACCCTCGGAAGTGCTGCGCAAGCGGCCGATTCTGGTGGAGCGAGGGAGTTTTCGCCCAGTCACGAAGGTGAACATCGACATGATCCATTGCGCCCATGAGCGCTTTTCGTCGGAGCCGGAGGTGGAAACCGGGCAGGTTGTCGAACTCATGGAAATCACGATGCGAAACCTGCTGGCGGGGGGTCACATTGATTTGACCGACTTTCTGGCGCGAGCTGACGTATTGGCCGCTGCCGGCAAGACCGTGCTGATCTCGGATTATTTCGAATATTATCGCCTGGCAGCGTATCTGACCCGCTACACGTCGCATCCAATCGCGGTGACTATGGGCGTTGCGAGTCTTGAGGACTTGTTCCAGGAGAAATATTATGCCGAACTTGAAGGCGGCATTCTGGAAGCCTTCGGCAGGCTATTCACAAAAGATTTACGGATTTATGTTTATCCTCTGCGCGATCCGGCCACCGGAGAAATCAAAACCGTGCAGAACATAAAAATGCCAGGTGACCTGCAGAGCCTTTACTCTTATCTGGTCGAGCGAGGCAGGATCAAGCAGCTCGATAATTTCGATGAGAGTGTGCTGCACATTTTTTCGCGCGACGTTCTGCGGCGAATCAAAGAGGAGGATCCCTCGTGGGAGGATATGGTGCCTCCCGAGATCGCGCAGGTCATCAAGCATCGCCGCTTTTTTGGCTACCGCGAGGCTGAAATGCCGGATGCCACTCATCAAAAATAATGTAGCTGGATGGAGTAGCTTGTTGCTCCGACGCCGCACGTAATACCGGTTAGCGTCCTTGGCGGAAAATAAACCATCACCAAAAAGAGTTGGGGATTGGCTGCTGGGTGCGATTCTTTTTTTCGCGACCGCCGCCGTCGTGTTGTGGCAGAACTTGCGTCTCGCGATTCTTTGGGACCTCAGCTACATCCTGGAAACTTCGTACCGCATTTCGTTGGGCGATGTTCCCTACCGCGATTTTCCCTTGCCATTCGCGCCTCTGACGTTTCTGACGCAAGCCGCGTTGATCAAATTAACCGGCCGGGTAATCTTTCACCACGTCATTTACGCCGCACTGGCCGGAGGCGTAGCAACCCTGCTTACCTGGCGCATCATTTTTCATTTGCTGAATGAAAAAGTTCACTCCGCGCGGCGGATAGCGTTTTTGCTGAGCGTTCCGCTTGTTTTCCTGGGAATCTACTCTGTCTTTCCGCATCCCTTTTATGATTGCGACTGCACACTGACGATTCTTTTGGCAATTTTTCTTCTCTTGCAGTTGCAACGTAAGAATTTTCCTCCGCTGCGGGCCTTCTTGACCGGCGCCGTCCTTGTTGTTCCGATGTTCGTCAAGCAGAACGTCGGACTGGCCTTCCTGGCGGCGACTGTAGTTTCTCTCGCTTTCCTGATGACGTTTGATAGACAAGATCGCCGGCGCGCGCTGGGATACGCCTGGACGATCGCCGGCGCCGCGTCCGGATTCGCGCTGGCGCTTGCGCTCATTCATTTCACGGCAGGGTTGACCAATTATTGGCACTGGACCATTCAATTCGCAGCTGAGCGGCGCCTGCCTCCATTGCCTGATTTGCTCGCGGTATACGCGGATCCGCAAATGATCTGGCGAATAGGAGCGTTCCTCGGCGGAGCGCTTCTATTTTCTCTAAACCGAAAGGCTCGGCCAGTGGTAACGCTGCTGTCAGTTTTTCTAGTCGCGCTTCCGTTTGTGTGGACCGTGGCGGCGCTCTTTACCGAAAGCGATCCAGCAGACCGCGCTGATCAACTTCTCGCGCTGTGGCCGTTCGTGTTGGTGGTCTCGTTTGCATTTGCTTTGTGGAGTCTTCGGCGGGACGCCAGAATTGAACGACCTGGAATAGCGCTCGCTCTGCCATTCATTCTAATCGCCACTGTGAATGGCGCGTTCCTGTCGCAACAGGTATGGGGTTCCACATATGCACTCTGGCCATTGTTCATGATTCTGTGTGCATGCACGTTTTCCGTTCTGTTTCGAGAAGAAACGTCGACCGCCTCGCAAAGCGTGACCGTCATCGCGCGTGTTCCAGCGTCTCTGGTGACGGTGGCGCTGGTGAGCATATCGTTGCTGCTGTCTGGCTGGTATTACGTCTGGAGCAACGAGCGGCTGAGTTACGTCAAACTATCCGAGGGAGAGATGGTTCGCTCGACACTGCCCGAGCTTGCCGGATTGTCTGTTCGTGGCCCCTGGATTCGAGAATTCGAGGGTCTGGTGCGATTTACGCAGCAGCACATTCCTGTTGAAGATGGCTTGCTGATGATTCCCGGTGAGGACCTTTTTTATTACACCACTGGCAGGCGTCCGCGATTCCCGGCCCTGATGTTCGACCACACGGTAAATCCATTTTCCCCGGAAGGAATCCAGCGGCTGGCGCGCGACCGCAACATTCGCTGGCTCGTCGTAAAAAATAAACTTCAAGTGAACGGAGAGCCGGTGGAGGACGAGGCCAGACTGCTTGCGCTGCTGCGGCAGGATTTTCAGTTCGTGCAGAGCCTTGGCGTTTACGACGTATATCACAGAGCGGGGGCTTTGTAGCTCGTCCCAGTTTGCACTGGGCGAGGCAACCGGCTGTATACTCGTCGCGGCAGCAAGCCTGGATTGCAATCCAAAAGGTGGACTCCATGAAGCGCAACGGTTTGATTGGTTTTCTATTGGCCGGAATCGTTTTGTCATGGCTGATGGCGCGCCCCTCGCGGCCTGTCTTCGGACAGGCGGCGCCGGCGGAGGCCCTGCACATTGGAGAAGCCGGTCTGCCGCAATTCCAGAAGGATCCCAATTTCCCCAAGGTTCCGTCAAAGTGGAGGATGGGATTTGGTTCCGATGTCGCCGTCGACGCGCAGGATCACATCTGGGTTCTTAGCCGCCCGCACAGTCTCGCGCATCCCCGATCCACGCCGCCGGATCTGGTGTCCATTCCTGCTCCGCCTGTGATGGAGTTCGACAATGAAGGGAATTTTATTCAGGCCTGGGGCGGCGAAAGCGGGCCCGGATACCAATGGCCCTCGAACGAGCACAGCATCACCGTGGATTACAAGGGTTTCGTGTGGATCGAAGGAAACGCGGACGGGAAACAAAATAATCCCGCGAGTCTCCCGAATGACAACCAAGTTCTGAAGTTCACAAGGGAAGGCAAATTTGTGATGGCCATCGGCAAGAGCGGCCAGACCGGCAGCAATGCTACCGAGATTCTCAGAGGAGCAACGAGCGTACGCGTCTACCCCAAGACGAACGAAGTTTTCGTGAGCGACGGCTACGGAAACAGCCGCGTGATGGTGTATGACGCGGACACGGGGAAATTCAAGCGCATGTGGGGAGCCTATGGCAACAAGCCGCTCGATCTCGACCAGCGTCCGCTAGTTGAAGCGTCGAAGCCCAACGAATTGTGCCCCATGGTCTGCGGGATATGGACCACGTATCAGCAATTTTCGGTGCCGCACGACATTAAATTTTCAAACGATGGTCTCGCCTACGTGGCCGACCGCGGGAATAAGCGGGTGCAGGTGTTCACGCCGGAGGGCAAATTTGTCGCTGAGCAATTCATCGGCGTGGACAGCAAGTTTCCGCTGCAGGCGAGGTCGGTCGCCTTCTCCCCCGATCCGGCGCAGCGATTTCTGTACGTCTCAGGGTCCCCGGACGTCTACATTTTGAATCGCAGGACGCTCGAAGTTCTTGGCTCGTTCAATATCGGTTCGCCGCAAGGGGATCCTCCGGGCCACCTGATCAATGTGGATCATGAAGGCAACGTTTACGCGGTCCAGGCCGAATTAAGCGGCGCCGATGGACATAGCGGAGGCGCGGGCGCATACAAATTCACGTTCACCGGGTATTCACCACGAGTTTCGTGCCCTCCTTGTGAATCCACGAAGCGCGTCCAGTGATCGAAAAGGGTGCGCGGCAGTGACATTTTGCTCACAACCAGCATCCAATGGTAGGTTAGGACCGCGAATCACAAATCACGAATCACACTTCACCCGCCAGAGCGGGCTCAGTGCAAGCGAGTCACCCTATGAGAGAAGCCGTCATTGTAAGTTCGGTTCGTACGCCAGTCGGAAAAGCGTTTAAAGGATCACTGCGCGCGA
>JAOAPW010000427.1 GCA_025463105.1 Candidatus Acidiferrum typicum
CTGAAGAATTCTCCTATCCTGATTCTGGACGAGGCGACTTCGGAACTGGACTCCGAATCGGAAATGCTGGTGCAGCGCGCTTTATCGAATCTGATGATGGGACGCACCGCATTTGTGATCGCGCACCGGCTTTCGACGATTCGCCGCGCGGATAAGATTATTGTCCTGGAAGACGGGACGGTCGCCGAAGTGGGCACGCACCAGGAACTTCTCGCGAAGGGCGGAACGTACGCGCGGCTTTACGAGTTGCAGTTCGCCGACATCGATGACGCCGTAACTCCCGCACCGAAGGCGGGTTCATGAAGGCCGCCGCTGCCGCATCCACCGGAATTTATTCAATGACGGGCTTCGCGCAGGCGCGCATCGAGCGAGATGGATGGTCATTGCGAATCAACCTGCGCAGCGTGAACCATCGTTTCCTCGACCTTCATCTTCGCATACCGGAGGGCTTCGAAGTTTTTGAGCAGCGTATCCGGCTCGCGATTCGCAACCGCTTGCGTCGGGGCCACGTGGACGTCAATGTCTATTACGAACCGGCCGGCCCTGCCTCCCTGGAGGTGAATCGCGAAGTGGCCGAAGCTTATATGAAAGCAGTGAGCGAGTTGCGGGAACAGTTTGGGGTAAAAACCGAGCCAGACCTGATTGCATTGTTTCGATTGCCGGGCGTCGTAGCCGCGACGGGCGCGACCAGCGAATTGCAAAGCGAAGAAGCACAAGAGCGGCTTGGCACGCAGCTCGATGCGTGCTTGGGGCAGGCACTGGAGCGTTTGGAGGCGATGCGCCGGTCCGAAGGGCAAACCCTGGCCGGAGAAATGCAGGGGCTTCTTACGCGCATTGCGGAACAAACGGCAGCGATCGAATCGCTTGCCGAGGGCGTGCGTCCCGCATTCGCGCGAAGGTTGGAATCGAAATTGACGGAACTTCTGAGCGGCGCGCAAATTGACCCGGCCCGGCTGGCGCAGGAAGCCGCGCTGCTTGCCGAACGCAGTGACGTCACCGAGGAACTGGCTCGATTGCGCAGCCACGTCGAGCAATTCCGAAAATTGCTGGACGGCGCGGGCGAAGCGGGCAAGAAACTCGATTTCCTGTTGCAGGAAATGCAGCGGGAAGCCAACACTTTGCTTTCCAAGACTCCCGGTGTCGAGTCGGAAGGCCTGACTATCACTACTTTTGCGCTAGAGATAAAATCCGATATCGAGAGACTCCGCGAACAGGCGCAAAACGTCGAATGACGATAGCCGCAGCGCGACAACCGCTGGTGTTCATTGTTTCCGGGCCATCCGGCTCAGGAAAATCCACTTTAGTGGCGAAGATGCTGGAGGTTCCGGGGACGATGCTTTCCATATCCAGCACCACGCGCCCGCCGAGGGCCACGGAAAGCCCCGGAAAATGGTATGATTTTATATCCGAAGAGGAATTTGACCGCCGGGCCAGTCAGGGCGAGTTTCTTGAATACGCCCGCGTCTTCGGTAAACATTGGTATGGCACGCCGCGCCGTTCGCTGGAGGAAGCGCGGTGCAAGGGCCTGGACCTGGTGCTGGAGATTGACGTCCAGGGCGCCGAGCAAGTAAAAAAAGAATTGCCCAATGCGGTCGCTATTTTTATCCTGCCTCCGGCGCGCGACGAGCTTGAGCGGCGTTTACGCGCCCGCGGCCAGGACTCTGAGGACGCAATCAAGCGGCGGCTCGATCGGGCGGGCCAGGAAATCCAGCGGTATACGGAATACGATTTCCTGGTTGTAAATGACGACGTTGAGCGCGCGGGGCGGGAAGTGCAGGCCATTACGGTGGCGGCGCGGTGTCTTCGCAGTTGTTTGAGCGAGCGCGCACGCAAAATACTGGAATCATTTGGAGGATAAAGATCTCATGACGGTTGAGAGTCAAGCACCGGAAAGCAAATTTGCATTCGTCGTGATCGCCGCTCGGCGGGCCCGGCAGTTGATGTCGGGAGCAATGCCGCTGGTGGCCAATCCACGGTCCCATAAACCAACACGAGTAGCGGTCGAAGAATTGGGCGCGGGTGTCCTGGAATATCAATTGCCGCTGACTCCCGCAGAAATTGAAGAAGGGAAGCGGCGCAAAGAGTAACGCGCTGAGGCGTCTATGCGTGTGGCACTCGGAGTTTCCGGGGGCGTGGCGGCTTACAAAGCCGCCGAGCTGGTGCGCAGGCTCCAGCAAGAAGGCATTGACGTGCAAGTGGTCATGACCAAAAGCGCTCAGGAATTCGTCACGCCACTGACGTTTGCGGCGCTTACCGGGCAAAAAGTGATCACCGATATGTTTGGCGATGAGTCGGCGGGTGCAAATGTGGAAAGCGCCATCGAGCATATCGCTGTCGCGCAGCGAATCGATTTGTTGGTTGTGGCGCCTGCCACTGCTAATACCATTGCGAAGATGGCGCGCGGGATCGCCGATGATTTTTTGACTACACTTTATCTTGCAACCACCGCGCCCGTGGTGGTTGCTCCCGCGATGAATGTAAATATGTGGGAACACGCCGCGACGCAGGAAAATATTAACGCGCTGCGTGGCCGCGGCGTACACGTCGTTTCGCCGGAGGAGGGCTATCTAGCCTGCGGCATGACTGGCGCGGGACGTCTGGCAGGCGTCGAGGCGATCGCCAAGGCTGTCTGCGGGCGTCTCGGCATCGAACACGATCTGGAAAATGAAACCGTGATTGTGACTGCGGGACCTACCTGCGAAGATCTCGATCCGGTGCGCTATTTGACGAATCGCTCTTCCGGCAAGATGGGTTATGGATTAGCGGAAGCAGCCGCGCGACGCGGGGCTCGCGTCGTCTTGATTAGCGGCCCGACGCGTCTTGATCCTCCCCAGGGCGTTGAATTTGTATCCGTGCGGAGCACTGAACAGATGCAGGCAGCATTGGTGGAACATTTGGCGCGCGCTACGGCCATCATCATGGCTGCTGCCGTGGCTGATTACCGGCCGATTGCGCCTGAGACGAAAAAAATGAAGCGCGGCGATGGCCGAGTCACACTTGAACTGGAATCGACGCCGGACATTCTTGCCGGGATCGCTCGGAATAAGGGCGAACGGATTGTCGTGGGTTTCGCGGCGGAAACCGATCATGTGGCCGAGCACGCGCGCGCCAAGCTGGAATCGAAGCAGGCTGACGTGATTGTCGCAAATGACGTGACGGCTGAGGGCGCGGGGTTCGATCACGAGACGAACGTCATTACGTTGTACTCGCGCGATGGCGGCGAAAAGGCATTTCCTCGCATGCCAAAAATCGACGCCGCTCACCGGATTCTGGACCGCATTCTCGAACTGCGCCGAGCCGGCCGCGAATTATCCGCGACCCAGCGCGCACGCTGACCCACCCGATGGATTCCCGCCTCCCAGAAAGTTCGCGCGAAAAATTGGAAGCCTGGTTTCGTTACTACGACGATTTGAATTTCGGAGAATTTTATATTGACCGGAGAAACATGGGAAAACGTTCCGTCAAGCCGCCAGCAATCGCGGCACAAATTGCAGAGCCTGCCATTTCTCTTACTGCAAGGGCTTCTGCCACAGCTTCCAGAATTGGGGTGCTGCCAACGTCCGCGCTTCCAGTGATTCAAGAAACTTCTTTATTTGAGGCGACCGATCGCGTCGAGGGCGATACGCTAGAACTCATACGCGAAAATCTGGGTGAATGCGTGCGCTGCCGGTTGCACAAGCAGCGGAACAAGATCGTATTCGGTGTTGGAAACCCGCGCGCGGAACTCGTTTTTGTGGGCGAAGGTCCCGGGCACGACGAAGATATTCAGGGAGTACCATTTGTAGGGCGCGCAGGCAAGTTGCTTACGCAGATGATTGAAGCCATGGGACTGACGCGCGAGGACGTTTATATCTGCAACGTCGTAAAGTGCCGACCGCCTGAAAATCGCAAGCCTGAGGACGATGAAGTTGCGACATGCTCGCCGTATCTGTATCGGCAGCTCGACGTGATCGCGCCCAAGGCAATTGTGTGCCTTGGCGGCGTCGCAGCG
>JAOAPW010000449.1 GCA_025463105.1 Candidatus Acidiferrum typicum
GTCTTGCCCTTGACCCATTCGGTGGCCAGCGAGGAGCTGGCGATCGCCGAGCCGCAGCCGAAGGTTTTGAACTTCGCTTCTTCGATGATCTGCGTATCGGGATTGATTTTCATTTGCAACCGCATTACGTCACCGCACTCCGGCGCGCCTACCAGGCCGGTACCCACATTGGGGTCGTCCTTCGGCAGGCTGCCAACATTGCGCGGATGCTCGTAGTGGTCAACTACCTTATCGGAATAAGCCATTTCATTGCCCCCTTCGATATTGTGACGAATAAATTCAAAAATCTCTAAGTCTAAGTCCTCGGCGATCTAGTGCTCGGCGGTCGCCTTCCAATTCAACTTGCTGAGATCGATGCCTTCCTTGGCCATTTCATAGAGCGGTGAAAGCTCACGGAGCCGCTGCACGACTTCGACGACACGGTTGGTAACGTAATCGACTTCCTCCTGGGTATTAAAGCGACCCAGACCGAAGCGAATCGAGGTGTGCGCCAGATCTTCGCCGACACCCAGCGCCTTGAGCACGTAGCTCGGTTCAAGCGTCGCCGAAGTGCACGCCGAGCCGCTGGAAACCGCGACGTCGTTGATGCCCATGAGCAGCGATTCGCCTTCGACGAATGCGAAACTGATGTTGATGTTATGCGGCAAACGGTGCGTCATCGAGCCATTGATGTACAGTTCGTCGAGTTTCGCGAACAGGCCATCCTTGAGGCGGTCACGCATGCCGCGCAGGCGCGCGCTTTCCTCCGCCATTTCGTTCTGGCAAAGTTCAGCGGCCTTTCCGAAACCTACGATTCCCGGCACGTTTAGCGTGCCCGAACGCATGCCGCGCTCGTGTCCGCCGCCGTCAATCTGCGCCGAAAGTTGCACACGCGGATTGCGACGCCGCACGTACAGAGCTCCGCAACCCTTCGGGCCATAAAGTTTGTGCGCCGTCAGCGAGATCATGTCGATGTTATCCCGCTGTACGTCCACTGGAATCTTGCCGAGCGCCTGCACGCCATCGGTATGGAACAAGACGCCCTTTTCCTTGGCAATCTTGCCGATTTCCTGGATCGGCTGGATGACGCCAATCTCATTGTTCGAGTACATGATGGAAATATGAATTGTCTTCGACGTAATGGCGCGGCTCAGGTCGTCTAGATCGATGCGGCCATCCTTGGCGACGGGCAAATAGGTGACTTCGTATCCGTATTTCTCCAGGCGCTTGCAGGTGTCCAGCACGGCTTTGTGCTAGATCACTTGCGTGATGATGTGGTTGCCCTTCTCGCGATACATTTCCGCGGCACCCTTGATGGCCAGATTGTTCGACTCGGTGGCGCCGCTGGTGAAGATAATTTCCTTCGGCGTCGCATTGATCAGCCGGGCAATCTGTGCGCGCGCGTTTTCTACCGCTTCCTCGGCTGTCCAGCCGAAGGAGTGGTTGCGGCTCGCGGCGTTGCCGAACTTATCATGAAAGTACGGCAGCATCGTCTCGACCACGCGCGGGTCCACTGGAGTGGTGGCGTGGTAATCCATGTAAATCGGCAGTTTAATAGCCATGCTCGCTTCCCCCCTAAATTCGATACTCTGAAACTCTAAAACGATTCACCCTGAAACAAATTCCTGAGACTAACTCGACAATCCCACCAGTTCAACTTCGGGTGAATCTTCAGTCATCTGCGAAATTGAGACTGCGCGCAAAACTTGCACAATGCTTTCATTCACCTTACGAAGCGGCTCTCGCACCGTGCACGTATTGCTCTGACCGCACGCCCCGTGGCTCGTCACGCAGGATGTAATCATCATCGGACCGTCCACCGCGCTGATTACTTCCAGAGCCGAAATATCCTTGGGGTTCCGCGCCAGCTGATATCCCCCGCTGGAGCCATGCCGCGCGGTAACCAAACCATGTTTCGCAAGCCGCTGCAGCACCTTTGCCAATAACTGCGGCGAAATTCGGTACGCTTCAGCAATGTCCGCGGAACTGTGTGATTGTTCCGCGCCATGCGTTGCCAAGTGCCTCACGGCAATCAATGCGTAGTCCGCTTTCTTGGATAGCTTCAGCATTTCGGATATACGACCAATTCAGTCGCATTTAAATGTTATCCCCGTCTGCTGCCGATGTCAAGTGCCGACGTAACTCTCAACTCCTCTATCACCAATGCGTTATATTACGACCAAATTGGTCGCAATTGTCAAACGGATACGGTCAAATGGGAAAAAATCGGGGTGAACGGGTCGATAAAGGACTGAACGGCAGACCGTCCAAAAGTAAAACACATAAAAAATGGCTGTCGATTGGATCAGCCCCCGCGTTGCGGCTTCCATTTTTTGAGGAAGTTGACAACATCTTCGGGGCCGATACGAGTGGTGGATTCGAATTCCCCCTTCTTCTGGCTTACAACGAGTTTGCCGTCGGAATCGAGAATGGCCAGACTTGGGACCCCTTTTTCCAGGGGGATTTCATATTTTTTCGTGAGGTCCAGGTTCTTGTCATAGTCGCCTACGTTTACATGAACAACATGGTAGTTCTCGTCGACGAGGGGCGCGATTTGCTTGGAGTGGAACGTGGTGTCCAGAACGTGGCAGTCATAACACCAATTGCCGCCAAACACCAAAATGACTCGCTTGTGGTCTTTGGAAGCCGCGGCTAGAGCGGCCGCGATGTCTCCTGGGGCCTCTGCGGGATCGTGATACAACTGCGCATTCGGTTTTGACGGCTCCGGCAAACGGCGCGGTGCGTTCTCGGCCAATGCGCTTCTCTGAGTGGACACAATCCGCCAGTCACCGAGCTTTTGCACCCAAACCTGCGATCCGGAAATCACGCCGGATTTTTCTCCAGCCGAAGTCTGAAACTTCAGTTCGTACCGAAGCACGAACCCCTTAACGCCGGGCTGCAGATTCTTCACTTCGAGGATCTTGACGTCAAAGTGGCTGAGCCCCCCGGGCCGCAACGATGACCAATAGGCTGGTTCCTCGGCCGGGTCTTGCGTCTGCCCTTGGGGAGTTTTAGCCAGGGCGGGCGGAGTTTTCATATACAGTTCTGTCAGCGCCGATTTGTCACCCGAAACCACAGCCGCCTTCCAACGATCCAGCGGCTCGAACGCAGATGCTGCGGTTTTTTCCCCGGCCTTCTCGACGTTGGCCCGTTGCTGTCCAGCGTGGAGCAATGGGGCGAGGCACCCGCAAGAGAGCAAGGCGAGATAATAAGGGAGACGAACGTTTTTCATAGCTCCTCTTCCGATAACCCAAATATGAATTTTAGCTTATTCAAGACGTTAAAATCTCCCGGTTTTCTCTTGCTTGCTCGGTGAGAAAAAAAGCGTAGAACCCATGTGTCCTCAATTCCCTTGCGTAATCCGCGCCGATTTTCGTTACAATGTTTGCAGGAAGGCAGACGAACCCATGAAAAATGTCCTGGCCATTTATCCGGGATCGTTTGACCCGGTGACGAACGGACACCTGGACCTGATCGATCGGGGCGCGAAAATTTTTGACCGGCTGACGGTCAGCATCCTGCGCAACCTCGACAAGGATCCGCTGTTCACGCTGGAGGAGCGCGTGGAAATGTTGCGGGAAGTCACGCAGCCCTGGCCCAACGTGGAAGTGGATGTATTCAGCGGACTACTGGTGGAATACGCGCAACTTCGCGACGCCAATGTGATTCTGCGCGGCATTCGCGCGGTTTCCGATTACGAATATGAATTGCAAATGGCTATGATGAATCGCAAGTTGAATCCGAATCTCGAGACCGTTTTCATGATGCCGGCCGTGGCCTATAGCTTTCTGAGTTCGCGCCTGGTACGGGAAATCGCGCAACTCGGAGGACCGATGACGGGTCTGGTGCCGCCGGCCGTGGAGCAGCGACTGCGCGCAAAAGTTCTGTAAGAAAACAAAAAAGGAGCAGTGTCACGTGCATCTTGCCGACCGTGTAAATCGCATTTCCATCTCGCCGACTGCCGCCGTATTGGCCGCAGCGGAACGCTTACGCGCCCAAGGGGCCGATCTGGCTGATTTTGGCCCGGGCGAACCGGATTTCCCTACTCCCGAGCATATCGTGAACGCGGCCATCCGCGCTCTACACGAAGGGCGCACTAAATATACGCCGACTGCGGGAATCGGCCCGCTGCGCGACGCCATCTGCAAGTGGCACGCGACGCAGTTTGGTTCGTCTTACACGGTGCCGGAATGCGTCGTAACTGTGGGAGGCAAGCACGCGCTTTTCAACGCGTTTTGCTCGCTCCTTGGAAAAGGCGACGAGGTTTTGATTCCCGCGCCTTACTGGGTGAGTTATCCGGACATGGTGCTGTATACCGGCGCGACTCCGGTGCCGATCATGACCGATCCATCCGACGGCTTCCGTTTGCGCGCCGAGGAAGTATCCCGCGCAATCACACCGCGGACGAAACTGCTGATCGTCAATTCTCCGAGCAACCCGAGCGGCGCCGTGGTGCCCGCGGATGAGTTCGCACGGATTTATGAAGTCTGCCGCGAGAAAAATATCTGGCTGGTAACCGACGAATGTTATTCCCATTTCGTTTACGGAAATGAAAAACCGTTCTCGCTGGCGAGCTTGCCGGGCACGAAACCCAATATCATCGTCGCGGGTTCATTATCAAAAACATTTGCGATGACCGGCTGGCGCATCGGCTATGCGCTTGCGCCCGAACCATTGATTTCCGCGATGATCAAGACGCAGAGCCAGTCCACTTCGAATCCGACTTCAATCGCGCAATATGCGGCGCTCGAAGCGCTGACCGGACCGATGGACACTGTTGCGGCCATGCTGGCCGAATACTCCCGCCGCCGCGATCGCATCGTTGCCGGGCTTCGCGCGATTCCGGGAGTTACCTGCGTGGAGCCGGGCGGCGCGTTTTACGCGTTCCCGAGCGTCGCCGAACATTTGGGCGATGGCGTTGCGGACACCACCGCGCTCGCCAAGCAACTCCTTGAACGCGAACATTTGGTCGTCGTGCCCGGAGACGCCTTCGGTACGCCCGGATATTTGCGCATCTCCTACGCCACTTCAATTGACCGAATCGAAGAAGGATTGCGGCGACTCGAGAAGTATTTCGCGATGGCGGCATCGGCCACGTGAACTCCGCTTCAAACCGGTTGGGGCGGGCGCCTGTGAGGCTTGCCCCAATTTTCATGCCCCGTATTTGGGGCACCCGCAATCTTTCTGCTCTGTTTCCCGAACGATCGCAAGAATCCGAGCCGATAGGCGAGGCGTGGCTCACGGGTAGTGAATGCCGGTTCGACACCGGCGAATTCGTTGGGCGCACTCTCGGCGAGGTTTGGCCCGAGCTGCCCGAGGAGTGGACGGGAACGCGTATGCGCAACCTCCCACGCATTCCGCTCCTGGTGAAATTTATTTTCCCCGAAGAAAAGCTCTCCGTGCAGGTCCATCCGGATGACACGTACGCCGACCAGCATGAAGCGGCCGCGGGTGGAAGCGGGAAAACGGAGCTGTGGTACGTCGTGAAGGCGCGCGATGGTGCCGAGTTGCGAGTGGGCCTGCGACCGGGCGTAACGCTCAAATCATTTCGCCGAGCGATTGCCGATGGCACTGTCGAGGATTGCCTTGAACGTGTCGCCGTACAAGCTGGCGACGCTGTGTTCGTTCCCGCAGGAACCGCGCACACCATAGGCCCTGGCGTTGTGCTTTGCGAAATCCAGCAGCACTCGGACATCACGTATCGCGTGTTCGACTACAATCGCGTTGGACCTGACGGCCAGCCGCGCCCCTTGCATATTCGCCAGGCTCTGAACGTGATGCGCTTTGGCGAGCAGAGCGGAGGGCGCTGCGATCCGGTTCGCATTTCGCATGGAGCTATCTCGAAAACTTTTTTTGCCGCGTGCCAATACTTTGCCGTGGAACGCTGGGATTTTCGCGAACGAGTCGCCGCCGTCACTTCGCCGGAACATTTCGACTTGCTGATTTTTCTGGAGGGCACGGGCCGCGTGGAATTCGCTGAGCGCACGGAAGCCTACGCGCCGGCTGAGGTTTGGCTGCTTCCGGCGGCGCTTGGCGCTTATCAACTCGTCCCTGAAGCGCCCACGACATTGCTGCGGGCCTATGTACCTGACCTGCACGAGTTCGTGCGGCGGCTAGCGGATGAGCGTGTCGAGGAAAACGCCTGGTCACGCGTGGTGCATCCTTGAATCGCAAACGGAGCCACAAACAGAGCCGCGAAGAGTTGCCCGCGCAAGCGGTGATCCTCGCGGGCGGTCGAGGAACGCGCTTCTGGCCGCGCAGCCGCACGCGCACTCCCAAACAGTTGCTCAATATTGTTGGCCGCGACACGATGCTCGAGCAGACTTCGGCACGCCTCGCCCCGCTGTTTCCGGCGTCGCGCCAGTGGGTGGTGACCAACTCCGAACAGGCTGCGGCTGTGCGTCAGCAACTTCCACGCGTCCCCCGATCGCACATTCTGGCCGAACCGGTCGGGCGAAACACCGCGGCGGCGATTGGCCTGGCTGCAGCGCACCTGTTGTGTAGCGGCATGGGCAAGGACAATGACGCGATCATGGCGGTGCTTCCCGCCGATCATTACATTGGAAACCCCTCGCGATACCTGAAAATTGTTCGCGCAGCGCTTCACGTCGCGCACGCGAACGGAACGCTCGTGGTGCTGGGGATTCCGCCTTCACGGCCGGAAACCGGCTTTGGCTATATCGAACGTACGCGCGGAAAGGCGCTCGACGCCGAGGGTGTTCCGGTTTACTCGGTCCGGCGATTTACGGAAAAACCTGCGCTGAAGCTCGCGCGGAAATATGTTTCATCCGGACGATATTTCTGGAACGCGGGAATGTTTTTCTGGCGCGTTTCGACGTTTCTCGGCAATCTCGAAACATTTCTGCCGAAAACTCATGACGCGCTGATGCGTCTGGCTGGTGAGATCGGAACTTCGCGGTATGCGCGCACCCTCGCCCGCGTTTATCCCGAACTTGAAAACATTTCCGTGGACTATGCGATTCTCGAACCGGCCACACGCCGTACAGCAGCGCCCAGCGTTTTTGTATTGCCCGCCGAGGTGGGTTGGAGCGACATCGGCTCCTGGGCCGCCGTCTACGAATTGCTGGCGCGAAAATCTGGTGAAAATGTCTCGGCTGGGCGCCACGTCGCGCTCGACGCGCACGGTAATTTCCTCTGGAGTCCGAAAAAATTCGTAGCGGCTATCGGGATCCGCGACCTCGTCGTCGTTGAAACCGAAGATGCATTGCTGCTGTGCCCGCGCGAGCGCGCGCAGGATGTCGGCAAGATTGTGAAGTGGCTCGAAGCCGAAAAGCTTTCTTCCCTGCTCTGACGCGCATCGATTCTCGTAGGAAACAGGTCGCCGTCACTCTGAACCCGTCTTATCGGGAAGGGCAGAGAATCTTCTCCGATATCACCCGGGAACGCCATTCTCCTGAATGGCGTCTGCTAACCGCCAATCGGGAGATTGGCGTTCCCGGGATTTCGACCTGGGCGGCCATCGCGGATAGTTTCACATTCCCAGAGGCCTTCTTCCCGCATTTATCCGCTTCGCATATACTGCTGAGCCGTGAGCACAATCAAATTCGGCACGGATGGCTGGCGGGGCGTGATCGCCGACGATTTCACGTTTGCGAATGTCCGCACGGTTGCCTGCGCGATCGCGCGTTACGTCGTGCGCGCGGAAAAAACTAACGCGGGCGTCATCGTCGGCTACGACACGCGCTACGCTTCCGAGCGTTTTGCGCGCGCCGCCGCGGAAGTTTTGTCGATGACGGGGATGCCTGTGTGGATTGCGGAAAAGGCGTGTCCATCGCCGGCAGTTTCGCTGCTGGTGCGGCAACGTGGAGCGGCCGGGGGGATCATGATTACGGCCAGCCACAATCCCTATCGGTGGAATGGCATAAAATTCAAGGCCAGCTATGGGAGTTCGGCGCTTCCTTCGATCGTCGCGCGAGTAGAAAAGGAACTTGGCATCGTGCTCGCGGATGGCGTTCCGCCGCTGCCATCCCGCGCTGAAAATATTCAATCGCTCGATCTGCTTTCTCCGTATCTCGAAACCATCGATAAGCTTGTCGATTGGGACCGGATTCGTGCGGCAAAATTCCGTTTTGTCGTCGACCCGATGCACGGCGCGGCGCGCGGATTGCTGCGCGGGCTTATGACGCGCCAAGGCGTCGAGTGCGACGAAATTCGCGGCACGCGCGATCCACTGTTCGGCGGCGTGAATCCTGAACCGATTGAGCCGCACGTCGAAGCATTGCGCCGCGCCGTACTTTCGGGCGGTTACGATGCGGGCCTTTGCGCGGATGGTGACGGCGACAGAATCGGCGCGATGGATCGCGACGGCACATTTATCACACCGCATCAGATTTTCTCGATTTTGCTCTGGCACCTGGCCGGGACTCGCAACATTTCCGGTGACGTCGCGAAAACTTTCTCCTCAACAAAAATGATCGACAAGATTGCCGCGAGGTTTGGCCGTAAAGTATTCGAGACGCCTATCGGCTTCAAATATATCTGCGAACTGATGCTCGAGCGCGACATCCTGCTCGGCGGCGAAGAATCCGGCGGGATCGGCACAAAATTATATTTACCGGAGCGCGATGCCACGGTGATGGCGCTGTTGCTCGCTGAAGTCATGGCCTGGCACAGGAAATCTCTCAGCGAGCTGGTGGCGCAACTTCACTCCGAATTTGGCGAACATCGTTACGGTCGTGTCGATCTCGAGCTGAAGCCGGGACAAAAAGAGCGTGCAATCGCGCATTTCACCGACGGGAAACTGACGCGCGTGCTCGAATGGCCTGTGGTCCGCCGCGAAGATCTGGATGGAGTTAAATTATATCTGGGGGAAATCGGCTGGGTGATGCTGCGTGCCTCAGGAACCGAACCCATGCTGCGCGTCTATTCGGAGACCACCGGTACCGTTACTACGCGCCGAATCCTCGATGAAACCTGCGCGATTGTGAATCGCCTGTAGCTGGATCGAGTTGGTCCTCGCTGAAATTCGGAGAAAATAATAATTACGGATGGCGTCACAAATCAATCAGTCGGCAGATTTTTCAGCGAACGATTTCATCGCAGCGTCGAGAATTCCGTTGACGAACGAAGCAGCTTCTTCGGAGGAAAATTTTTTCGCCAGCTCAACGGCCTCATTCAGCACAACTTTGGGCGGCGTGCCCATGGTGCGCAATTCGGCTATCGCCAGTCGGAGGATGGCGCGGTCGATGGCGGGCATCCGCTCGATGCGCCAATTCTCGGCGTGTTTGGAGATAATGGGATCGAGTTCGGCTACGCGCGCCGCCGCATTTTCAAAGAGCTGATTCGCGAATTCGCGCGTGGATTTCTGGGCGCGCGCGTTGGTCCAGAATCCGTTCTCGATACCGGATGGATCCTGCTTCCCCATCTCCCATTGAAACAGCATTTGCAGGGCATATTCGCGGGATTTCCGGCGAAGGGACATTTAGCGGGCTTTCCTGCGTTGTGAAATCCTGGCGACGGTCGAAGGGCGCGCGGCGCGGAGCAACTTCGAGAGATTCGCCATTTCTATCGCGGCCATGCCGGCTTCGTGGCCCTTATTTCCGCCCTTGAGCCCGGCGCGATCGATTGCTTGCTCGAGAGTGTCGCAGGTAAGAACGCAGAAAATAATCGGAACTCCAGTATCGAGTTGTGCAAGCTGCACGCCGCGCGCAACCTCGCTGGCCACGTAATCAAAGTGCGCTGTCTCGCCACGCAAGACGCATCCGATGGCGATCACGGCATCGGCGCGCGCGCCTTCCGCCAATTTCTTTGCGGCCAACGGAATTTCAAATGAACCCGGCACTCGCACCACCTCAATGTCTTCTTCAGGAGCGCCCGCGGCTTTCAGTGCGTCCAGCGCGCCGTCCAGAAGCCGCTCCGTGATGAAACTATTGAAGCGGCTCACGACCAATGCGAAGCGAAGCCCCGCCGCATTCGTCCCGGCCCTGGTTTGCTTCGGAGTAAAAGATTCGTTCTTCAA
>JAOAPW010000465.1 GCA_025463105.1 Candidatus Acidiferrum typicum
TTGCCGGGACCAGATTTCCGATCGAGCCGCCGTTCAGCGTGAAAAAATCCAGTTCACCGCTCACTACCATGTTGAGCGCTGCGGGATCTCCTCCTGCAATCTGATTATTGTCGGAAAACGTTTGGACTTGAACGCGGCCTTGCGTTTCGTCGTTTACGGCCGCCCACATTTCCGTGAGGCGTTTGTGCAGCGGGCTGTCGGAAGGCTGATTGTGGAACTGGCGCAGGTCGAAATCTGCAGCAGTTGCACGGCGCTCCGCCAGCATCATTCCGCCAGTAGCCATAACTCCGAGTGCGAAGCGCCGTCGAGAAATTAAATGCGACATGGGGCCCTCCTGACTACCGTATGACGAATGTGCGGCTCGAACTTGCCCCTACAACATGCTGCACAAAGAACAGACAGTCCGCCTAACCCATCTGACTCAGAGAGCGTCCGAAATAAAAACTGCGCGCGGTCTGGTCATCCCATCCGACATTGCAATGGGGAATCGACCACTTCTGTACTTTCGTGGGCTCCGTCACTGCTTTGCCGAGCGCGGGGCACGACAGGCAATAGGTTCCTTCGTGAGTACCGATCCAGATCAAGTTGCGGTCAAATTCCACGAAAACATTTTCCGTGGTCCCGCGCCACCATGTTTCATATTTGTTGATGTCGCCGTCGTGTGGCGGAACGAACCAGGCAACTTCCTTTGGGGCAGTGGGATTCGAGAGGTCGAAAACGCGCAGGCCGGCATTAAACCACGAAATGGCGATGATCGCGGGATTCGAGGTGCCGGGCGCCAGCCAGCATTGCGTGTTATGCGAACCGAAGCGGCCGCGTGCGAAGCAAAAATCCGTGTAGGGCGCGTCGGGGGGCGCAGCCGGCCGCGGAAAGAGGCCAATGATTTTGGGATTTTGCGGATCCTTTACGTCAACAACGTAAGGAGTATGGTAAACCTCGCGACAATCCGCCTCGAGCGCCTCATGCAGGGCGACGACAAGATTCTGAAGTCTCGGGTGAGCCGCGTCCGCAATTAACGGGTAGCACGTGTGAAATGGAATCGTTCCAAAAGTATTGAATTCATACTGTGTGTGGCCGTAAGGCTTCGGATGCTTGATGTCCGACAAATCCATGGCATAAAATCCGAAGGCCCCGAATCCGCCGTAGCCGACCGTGCCGCCGTCTTCCACGCGCTTCGGAACAGTGATGGCGCCATGATTTCCAGTCCACGAAGTGCGATCTCCGGCAAAGATATATTTCTTGTACTCTTCTTCCTCTCCCAATTTTTGCCCGGGGACCCACCAGCGTGAAACTTCTTTAACATTTGCGGGATCCGACATATCGACGATCATGAGCGCATTGCTATACGGGCGCTGATGATTTTCCAGACGCAATTGGTCGTCCCATCCGCAATCGAGATAGGCGTATTGACCACCGTCATAAAAATTATGGTGCGTGCCATTTCCTTTTTCCCCGGTATTGAATTCCTGCAGAAGATTGGGCTTGGCGGGATCGGTGATGTCGTAGTTGCGGATTCCCCGAAGGCCTTTGAAGGCGAGAACTTTGTCGCGCAATTCCTTGTCATATTGCCCATGCGGATATTCTGGAACGGCTCCGGTAAGCGGCTGCGCGGCGGTGCACATCATGATCCATTTTTTGAGCTTGGTGTTGTAAGTGACCGTTCCGCCTCCTCTGACCACGCCCTTATTCATAACGACAGGATTTTTAGCGTCGCTGACGTCGACAAAACCTCCACCCGCGGGCAGCAAGCGCTGCTTGCCTTTGGCCCACATGGCCATAAGTGGTTCGCCGCCGCTGATCGTCGAGCCGGGCAAATGCGCGACAATATCCATGTTGTGGATATATTGTTTCTGGTCGAGATAGGTCAACGATCCCATCGCGAGTGGAAATTCAGGCGGCGCATTGTACGTGTACAGTCCTTGAACTTGCGCGCGTGCGCCGATCGCGCCGGTAATTCCCGCCGCCGCCGCGCCAACGATCGCGCCAGCAGTGTTCTTGAGAAGGGATCTGCGTGTGAGCGTTTTATTTTCCATCGAGAGCTCTTCGGAATTACATTTGGACGAGACGGACTGCTTGCGGACTTTCGGCATTCGCGCCACCTCACTGGTTTGGTATTTTTTGCAGGACACCCACATGCGATACCCCACCCAAGTGTTCCCGCATGCGGCGAATCATACTCCAACGGCATTTTTCCCGCAAAGCCGAGCCAAGTGGGCAGCGGGCCAGTTTGTGAGAAGACGACTTCCCGGGACGTGTGACCAATACGCTAATGCCACACTAATGTAGCGACTGAACCCCAAGGACATCCTCATCATGCAAAGTAGTTTGTATAGTTGCACTTCGAGCCGCGAACCATTGTTCCAATACACTTAGCCCAGCGGTAAATTTACATTTTTGTCACTCTCTGGTACGTGCGTACCATTGGCCGCCATCGTGGGGTGGTGCGAATCTCCTAGTGCGATCGAACGTCATATCGAACTTGTAGTTGTCGGTCGGAGCTGCTAAATCCCAGGAGGATTCAGAAATCCATGCGATATCTATTAAAGACTTTTGTCGTTACGGTTGGTTTGCTCTTAATCGGCGTATTATCTTCGTCTGTCCGTGCCAACAATATGCTGATCGGCTCATTTACGCTGGCCCATGCTACTCAGTGGAACAATGCTATGCTCCCCGCTGGCGACTATACGTTTAGCGTGACCCGCGGCCAGGCGGATACGCATGTGCTCTCGGTTCACGGCGCAAAGCAGGCTCTTAGTATATTGATCTTTGCCCAATCGGCCTGCGAAACTTGCAGGAACGGTGCGTTGAAAGTCGCGGTGCAAGATGACAATCGCGTCGTCACTTCACTGGACCTGCCTGGTTTTCATTTGAATTTTAACAATCGCCAGTCAACTTCTGAAAGAGAACAGTTGGTCAAGACTCCCGCGACGTCCGAGCAGGTAGCTGTTCACGTTGCTACAAACTAATTTCACTTCGTTGTTCGGCCTTTGTGTGTCCTTATGTTGGGCGCGTCGGGAATGCAGTCAGGCATTCCCGCGCCGCCCGTAGGGTTGTTCTAAGGACTGGCCTCACAGTCGAAGCACCCGCCGCTCATGATGCAAGCCCGCAATTAATTCCACCCAGACGTTCCAGGACCGCCTGCCAAGCCGTTTGTTCTCCCCGAAACCAAAACTTCACTAGAAGCCAGCCATCTCATAAATGGCTAACCGCGACGGAAAAAGGGATAAGGAATCTACTGTATAGACTCAATCTTGAGACACCCATATGATCGCCGGTGATGCGGTCGCCCGGGCCCATCGGTATATCTGAGTAAAGGAGCCTCAACCAATGGGTCGTATTCCTGGCAAATCGATTACGGCTGTCCTCTGTGTCTCCGCACTTTGCGCATTTTTCGCGATGGCCCGTGTCACGGCTCAAGTGCCAGCCGAGAAACGTGGTGCCGCCGGCCAGGAGCGTCCCGATACGAAGTTTTGCTCCAAAACGCCATGAATCATCTGGAAGAAGCGCGCAGTGATCTCAAATCCGCAGACACCGATAAGGAAGGCCACAAGACCAAAGCCGAGTTATCTGTGGATAGCGCCATGAATGAGGTACGCGCCGCTCTGAAGGCTGACTATCCGGGCAAGAAGGAAAAATAAATAAGCCACGGAGAAAGCGGCGCCGGCGCGATTCAATTTTGCTTGGAAATCGAAGTGTGCGCTTTCTGTGATCAGGAAGTGGCTTCCTGATTACCCGCTGTGCGTGCGAAGATTTTTTATCTGCGCGGTTACCGCGTCAACAGTCATAGTGTATGCAGGGAATCTATAGAGATCTTCCCGCGGCCGCGCCGGAGGACCAGGCCCATTGAAAGTTGAACCCGCCTAAGTGGCCGGTGACATCGACAACTTCGCCAATAAAAAACAGTCCCGGCACTCTCTGGCTCTCCATTGTTTTGCTCGATAGTTCCGCAGTATCGATTCCGCCCGCCGTTACTTCCGCTTTTTCGTAGCCTTCCGTGCCCGCAGGTTCGAGTACCCATTCGTGCGCCTGGCGCTCCAGTTGCTCCAGGGCCTGGTTGTTCCAGGCGCTGGGCGCGTGCAAGTCGAGCCAACGCGTGGCGAGCCGCTTCGGCAAAATTCCCTGCAACGCCGAACGTGCTGCCGCCATATTTCTGACCTTGGCGTCGCGAATGCGGGCCGTAACATCGCGATCGGGCGCGAGGTCAATGCGAACCGACCTGCCCTCGCTCCAGTAAGATGAGATTTGCAGGATCGCCGGGCCGCTCAAGCCGCGATGCGTGATCAACATTTTTTCGCGAAATGCCTGGGAGGGCGGGGAACTTGACGAAGGTGAACCATTGGTGGTCACGATGACTTCCGCGGACACGCCCGTTAAATCACAATACTCGGCGCGGTCTTTTTCAGCCAGCACGAGTGGCACGAGCGCAGGCTTTGGCTCGCAAATCTTCAATCCGAATTGGCGCGCCAGGTCGTAACCAAACGCGGTCGCTCCCATTTTCGGAATCGAAAGACCACCTGTCGCGACCACCAGGACCGGCGCGTGAAATTCAGCGTGATCGGTCCGCACCGCGAACTCAGTCGTGCGCGCGACTTCCCGGACAATACAACTGAGGAATATCTGCACGCTCGCGGCGGCGCATTCTGCATCGAGCATGCCGACAACATCCTGAGCGGAGCGGTCGCAGAATAGTTGTCCCAGCGTTTTTTCGTGGTAGGGAATGCGATACTTTTCAATCAGGGCGATGAAGTCCGCGGGCGTGTAGCGCGCCAGCGCGGATTTGGCAAAATGCGGATTCGCGGAAAGAAAGTTTTCCGGCCGGCAATATAAATTTGTGAAATTGCAACGCCCGCCTCCGGAAATCAATATCTTTTTGCCGGCGCGTTCCGAGCGCTCGAGAACAGCCACACGCCGCCCACGTTTTCCGGCCTCCATCGCGCACAGCAGTCCCGCGGCGCCTGCGCCAAGAATCACGGCATCGAATTCATGGGTCATTTTAGGGTGCGTTAAATTCTCGCATGCGCGGCCAGGTGATCCTATTCCAAAAGGTTTGCTATGACGCGCATAGATTTTGTGGATTGGACTTTCCGGGATCTCCCTGCGACAGTGAAGACGTCGATTCTTTTACTGAATGAATCGCGCGATGTGATCCGAACTTCGAAGTTCGATCCAAGGGCCCCTGTTTGTACCGATTGAGTGCATGCGACTCCAGACCCCGCCGTCTCCAGCAAAGATCAATCCTAAGGATGGACGGCGTGTATTCGATTCGCGGCATTTCATGTACGTTTGCAATTTTAGTGTTGGCCGGAATTATCGGGTTTTCATCCTCCGCTCATTC
>JAOAPW010000481.1 GCA_025463105.1 Candidatus Acidiferrum typicum
AGGCCGTGCCGATGTTTCCCAACGCGCAATATTTCGTCCAGCAGGGAGAACTTAAACACGCCAAGGACCCCAGCGATCGCGACCGCGCCAGTTATTTTCCTGAAAACTTCGTTCCCATGGAAAAATCAGGCCAATGGCGTCTGCTCCAGGGGGATGCCGAATTGTTTCCTGGCATCGAGCTGATACGCGCGCCAGGCCACAATCGCGACATGATGTGCGTGCGCCTGAGCGGAGGCGGCAAAACTGTATTTTTCACCGCCGATTTGATTCCCACGGCGGCGCATCTACCGTATCCCTGGATCATGGGTTACGATCTGTATCCGCTCACGACGCTCGAAAATAAAAAGAAATGGATTCCCCAGGCGGCGCGCGAAGGTTGGCTCGTGATTTTTGGACACGAGCCGGCAACTCCGGCGGGATATTTACGCGAGCGGGACGGGAAGTACATTCTCGAACCTGTTGCACTCGAATCCTGATTCTTAATTCTCTTGATAGCGAGGAACTCTTACATGGCGAAAGCGAAGTCAAGGAAAAGTGCGCGCGGCACGGAAGCTGTCCGCATCGGCGTCATCGGCGGCAGCGGCCTTTACAGCATGCCGGGTCTTGAGAACGCCCGGGAGGTGCGCGTGAAGACTCCGTTCGGCGATCCTTCCGACGCGTTCGTTGTCGGCGCTTTGCACGGCAAGCGCGTCGCATTTCTGGCGCGCCACGCGCGCGGACATCGTTTTCTCCCGAGCGAAATAAATTATTGCGCCAACATTCACGCCATGAAGCAGCTCGGCGTCGAAAGAATCATTTCGGTCAGCGCGGTTGGTTCTCTGCAGGAAGATCTGAAGCCGCTCGATTTTCTGATCCCCGACCAGTTTTACGATCGCACTCGCCACCGCGTCTCCACTTTTTTCGGAGATGGCGTGGCCGCGCACGTTGGGTTCGCGAAGCCGGTCTGCGATCAACTCACGAGCGTGCTCGGCGAAGCCTGCGACCGCGCCAAGGTCCGCGTCCATCGCGGCGGAACGTATATCTGCATGGAAGGACCGCAATTTTCCACCCTCTCCGAAGCGCATGTCCATCGCCAGTTGCGCTTCGAAGTGATCGGCATGACCAACGTTACCGAAGCAAAATTGGCGCGCGAAGCCGAAATCTGCTACGCGACCGTTGCGATGATCACGGATTATGATTGCTGGCATCCCGAGCACTCTTCTGTCACGCTCGAAGAAATCCTTTCCAACTTGAACAAGAACGCCGAAAACGCGCAGGCAGTTGTGCGCGAGGCCATCGACGCGATACCAGCCGAACGCAAATGCAAGTGCGGATCCGCTTTGGCCCATGCGATTGTTACCGATCCAGCGGTTATTCCTGCTGCCGCGCGCAAACGATTGAACGTGATCGCCGGAAAATATCTCACCAGGGGAGCTCGCTAATTATGTCGTTACTCGTTGTAGGCTCGGTCGCGTTTGACGCCGTCGAAACGCCATTCGGGAAAGTGGATCGCATGCTGGGAGGCGCGGCCACGTATTTTGCCGTAGCGGCGAGCTTTTTTACCCATGTGAATCTCGTTGGAATCGTCGGGGATGATTTTACCGAGAAGGACGCGTCGATTTTTCACGGACGCCGCGTGGATACCCTCGGACTCGAACGCGCCGCAGGCAAAACATTTTTCTGGGCCGGCCGCTACAACGAAAATATGAACGAGCGAACGACTTTAGCCACTGAACTCAACGTCTTTGCGGATTTCAAGCCGCGTCTCCCGGAAGCTTATCAATCCTCCGGTCACGTTTTTCTGGCGAACATCGATCCCACGCTGCAAAGCTCGGTCCTACATCAGGTCAAACGCCGCCCCAAAATCGTTGCGCTTGATACGATGAATTATTGGATCGAGCGCACGCCCAAGGAACTTCGTGAAACGCTGCGCCACACGGACATCTTGATGATCAATGACGCCGAAACGCGCCAGCTCTCGAGTGAACACAACCTGATGCGTGCCGCCCGCCACATCTTCAAGCTCGGACCGAAAGCGTTGGTCATCAAGCGTGGAGAATACGGAGCCATGCTGGTACACCAAAATCGTGTGTTCAGCGTGCCTGCGTTTCCGCTGGAAGAAGTTCACGACCCGACAGGCGCCGGTGACACCTTCGCGGGCGGCTTCATGGGCTACCTGGCAAGCGTACGAAGCAGAAGCGACGCGGAATTGCGGCGCGCAATGGTTTACGGATCGGTGATGGGGAGTTTCACGGTCGAAAAATTTGGCCTGGAGCGGCTGCGAACGCTGAAACGCGCGGAAATCCACGCCCGGGCCCGCCATTTCGCCAAGTTGACGCAGTTCTCGCTTTAATCCGCCGCGGAATGGCGTTTCTAGCAATGGGTGCCGCCGGAGTCCAGGCTGCGGGTATTTTGAAGCCACTTGAACCGCGTTGCAGCCATCGCAACACGATGCGTCGCGCACGCTCTCATGTTGACGGGGCGCGTTGTATACTCTTGCTCGAACGCCATTTCCCATGCCCAAACCGTTAAAGCCGCCCGCATTAGGACCAGGAAGCACCATCGCCGTGGTTTCACCTGCGAGTTCGGCCAAACAAGATCGCGTGCGTCGCGGCTGTGAAAACCTGGAGCAACTCGACTATCGCGTGCGGGATATGTCCGCAAATCGTAAGCCGGAAGGCTATTTTGCGGCTCCGTTCGAGTCCCGGCGAAAAGAACTGCAGGATGCTCTAAGCGACCCGGGTATTCAGGCGGTTTTTTGTTCCCGCGGAGGCTACGGCAGCGCGGAATTGTTGAACGAATTGAAAACCGCGCGTATGAAGAAACCCAAGATTTTCTGTGCGTTCAGCGATCTGACGTCCCTTCACATTTTTTTGTGGCAGAAACTCCGCTGGATTACGTTTTACGGGCCATTAGTGGCGGGAGGTTTTGATGCGGGTGCGAACGCTACATGCGGCTACGATCCCGATTCATTTATGTGCGCGATGACCGCGACGAACAGCGCGTGGTCCACCCCATTGCGCGGCGAAACCCTGGTGCGGGGCACAGCCAGAGGCGTGCTGCTGGGCGGGTGTGTCACGCTCGTCGAAACTTCTCTCGGTACTCCATGGGAACTCGATACGCGCGGTGCGATACTCCTGCTCGAGGACCGCGGCCTGAAGCCATATCAACTTGATCGGATGTTGCTGCATCTGAAGCAGGCCGGAAAATTTAAGGGCGTGCGGGGCATCGTGCTGGGCGAATTTCCTGAGTCTGAGCCGCCTGAAGGAAGCCAGATTACCGTCGGTGACGTCTGCCGTCGCATCCTGGGTCCCTTGCAGATTCCGATCGTCTACGGCGCGCCAATTGGGCACACAGCGCGTCCAATGTTAACATTGCCTCTCGGAATCCACGCGCGTCTGCATGCCTCGGGCGAAGGCCATCTTGAAATCCTTGAACCGGCGGTGCGTCCATGAGTCGTCCCTTACATTTTCATCTGTCTGGAATTGGTGGCGCGGCAATGGCGCCGCTCGCGGGAATGCTGGCCGAGCGCGGGCATCGCGTCACGGGCTCGGACGCCGGCGTCTATCCGCCGGCCTCGACGCTGCTCGAAAGTCTCGGCATTCGCTGGAGCAACGGATTCTCTGAAGAGAATCTTTCACCAGCACCTGACATCGTTGTCCTTGGCAACGCGCTCTCGCGCGGAAATCCGGAAGTTGAATTCGTGCTGGAACGCAAAATCCCCTATCGTTCGCTTCCGCAAACGATCGAGGACTATTTTTTGCCCGGGCACGACTCGCTCGTGGTTACGGGAACGCACGGCAAAACCACCACAACGTCGATGCTGGCGTGGA
>JAOAPW010000482.1 GCA_025463105.1 Candidatus Acidiferrum typicum
CTTCGTCACCAAATCCTGCAGCGATGTGCTTCCCGTGGCCTTCTCCTGCACCAACTCGTTCACGGGTTTCGGCGACCTGTTGAACACTACACATTGATGGCCCCCTCGGAGGAGCCGTCGCACCATGGTCTTTCACAGTCTTCCCAGACCAATCATTCCAATTTGCATGGATCACTCCTTCTCTGCAGCCTTTACGCTCCGCAGCTTTACGACCGTGAATTCCATCCGTTCGCATGTCTCCGATTCGTGTGAGCAGCGCACACGTGATGAATCCGTGTCAGGCCGCGCGTCATTGTGATTTCTCTTTCAGTTTTCGGTAGCGGCTGATCAGATTGTTCGTTGAACTGTCATGCCGGAGCGCAGGCTCTGCCTGGCTCTCAAGTTCCGGGATGATGCGCTGGGCCAGCACTTTGCCGAGTTCTACGCCCCACTGATCGAACGAGTTAATCTGCCAGATGGTGCCCTGGGTGAAAACGATGTGCTCGTAGAGTGCTACCAGCTTGCCGAGAATTTCCGGAGTCAGGCGTTCGGCGAGGATCGTATTTGATGGGCGGTTGCCCTCGAAGACGCGGTGAGGCACGAGCCAATCCGGCGTGCCCTCGGCCTTAACTTCCTCAGGCGTCTTCCCAAACGCCAGAGCCTCGGTCTGAGCGAAGACGTTCGCCAGGAGCATGTCATGGTGCCGGCCAAGCGGATTCAGCGCATTGCTAAACGCGATGAAGTCGCAAGGGATTATCCTGGTCCCTTGATGAATCAACTGGTAGAAGGAATGTTGGCCATTCGTTCCCGGCTCGCCCCAATAGATGGGGCTAGTCGCGTAAGTGACCTCGGCACCATCGAGCGTGACGTGTTTGCCGTTGCTCTCCATCGTCAACTGCTGCAGGTAAGCCGGAAACCGCTTCAAATACTGCTCGTACGGCAGCACGGCGACGGTCTCCGAACCGAAGAAATCGTTGTTCCAGATTGCGAGAAGCCCCATGAGTACCGGCAAGTTGCGCTCGAACGGGGCGGTGCGGAAGTGCTCGTCCATCTGATGGAATCCGTTCAACATGGCTCGGAAATTATCCGGGCCGATGGCTATCATTGTCGAAAGACCGATCGCCGAGTCCATGGAGTAGCGCCCGCCAACCCAGTCCCAGAATTCAAACATGTTGGCGGTATCGATGCCGAACTTGGCAACTTCGGCTGCGTTCGTCGAAACGGCAACAAAGTGTTTGGCCACCGACTTTTCGTCACCCCCCAGACCCTGTAGAGACCAGTCTCGAGCCGTGTGGGCGTTGGTCATTGTCTCCAGTGTCGTGAAGGTTTTCGACGAGACGATAAACAGGGTTTCCGAGGGATCGAGACCCTGGACAGCTTCGACAAAGTCAGTGCTATCAACATTAGAAACGAATCGGAACGTCATGGCGCGCTCGCTGTAATGCTTGAGCGCCTCGTAGGCCATCACCGGCCCCAGGTCGGAACCGCCAATACCAATGTTAACGACGTTACGAATGCGCTTGCCGGTGTGTCCTTTCCACTCTCCGCTGCGGACCCGGTTTGAGAAGTGAGCCATCTTGTCGAGAACTTTGTGTACCTGCCGCACTACGTCCTCGCCGTCAACAAGGATGGAAGCTTCTTTGGGTGCGCGCAGAGCTACGTGCAGGACCGCCCGCTTCTCGGTGGTATTGATTTTGTCCCCTCGAAACATGGCGTCAATCCGCGGTTGCAGCCCCGATTCTTCGGCAAGGTCGATGAGAAGCTTGAGTGTTTCGTCGGTGATACGGTTCTTCGAGTAATCGAGGAAGAGGCCCGCAGCCTCGGCAGTCATCCGCTCACCGCGTTTGGGGTCGTCCACAAAAAGTTTTCGCAGATGCAAACCGCGCACCTTGTCGTAGTGCGTTTGGAGCGCCTTCCACGCTTTTCGCTTCGTCAGAGGTTCAAGGACCTGGGGTGTCGCGCGTGTAGCCATATTCGTACTCCTTTCGTTTCCCTTTAACCGGCTGCGGCCTGCTTGAGTTTAGCGCTTTTGGAAGTAATCACAGCCATCAGGTCATCCCAGGACTTGACGAATGACTTCGCGCCCTCGTCCTGAAGCTGTGCAGCCAGCGCATTGACGTCGATGCCGGATTTGGCGAACTGCGTTAATACTTCTTCGGAGTCGCCACCGTCCTGCGGCAGTATCGCGCCCAATTCGCCGTGATCGGCGAGCGCTTTCAAAGTAGCCTCCGGCATCGTGTTCACAGTGAAAGGCGCAGCGAGGGATTTGATGTACAGGACATCGGATGCTTTGGGATCCTTGGTTCCCGTGCTTGCCCATAGGAGTCGTTGGGGACGCGCGCCGAAGTTGAAGGCGCGCTGCCAGCGGGGAGAAGAAAGCAATTCTCTGTACGCCTTGAACGTACGCTTGGCGATGGCAATACCGAGATTGTCACGCAACGTGTCAGGCACCTTGTCCATTACGGCCGAATCCCAGCGGCTAATAAATATAGAGGCGACGGAGCCAACAACGGGTTTCAGCCCGGCGTCGATGCGCCGCTCGATACCCCGCAGGAACGCCTCCGCAGCCGCCACGTATTGCTCGCGGGAAAACAAGAGAGTGACATTTATCGGGATGCCGGCAAAGATCGCCTCCTCGATTGCAGGGAGGCCTTCCCTGGTTCCCGGAATCTTGATGAAGAGGTTAGGGAGTCCCGCTCGCGCGTGCAGATCTTTGGCTGCAGCCAGAGTGCTGACTGTGTCGTGGGCGAGAAGGGGCGACACTTCGAGCGACACCCAACCGTCCACTCCATCCGTCTTGTCGTGGACCGGTCGAAAAAGACTGGCGGCCCGGGCAATGTCCTCGAGCGCCAGCTCGAAGAAGAGCGCCTCGCCCGATTTGCCCTTACTCAGCCGCTCGCGAATCGCGGCGTCATAAGCAGTGCTGTTCTTGATGGCGTGGTCGAAGATTGTCGGATTTGAGGTCAGCCCCGTTACCGATAGTTCGGCGACATAGCGCTGGAGTGTGCCGCTGTTCAGGAGGTCCCGCGTGATGTTATCGAGCCAGAGGCTCTGGCCCAGATCGTGAAGCAATTGCGTTGCTTTCATAATATCTCCTTCGCATCGTGTCCAACGGCCGACGCGGCCACATCAGTGAATAAATTTGCGGCAGGTGCTTCGACTGCCGTGTTTCAAGTCTTCGGCCAACAAAACCATCGCGCTCAGTTCCTTGAGACGGCCTCGAGTATCTTCCTTGTGTTCAAAGCTCGAGGGGACCCCGACCGGTTCGAGTTTTTCGTAAGATCGCGCAGCCATTCGAATGCTCGATCGGACAGCATGTCTTGCGTACAGCGCCAACTCCAATTGCCATCGGCATGGCCGGGGACGTTCATCCGAGCCTCTCTCCCTAGATTCAGCAAGTCCTGCAATGGAGTCATCGAAACCGCGGCTATTGACGACCAAGCCAGATTAATCAATGCTGGAGCAGCGTCGCCACTCTCGACGCCAGGCAGTTTCAGGTAGTTCCACAGGTTTTGTCGTTGGTCATCCGGCAATTCATCAAACCAGCCGCGGGTCGTGGAGTTGTCATGGGTTCCGGTGTATGCCACCGTATTGCGATCGTAGTTGCGAGGGAGATAAGGGTTGTCGGACTTGCCGTCGAATGCAAATTGGAGGACGCGCATTCCTGGAAGGTGAAACTGATCGCGGAGCGCATGCACGTCGGGCGTGATCATCCCGAGATCCTCGGCGATAAACGGAAGAGCGCCTAATTCTCGCTGTACTGCGTGAAAAAAATCAGCGCCCGGACCCGCGACCCACTTTCCCGACTGCGCCGTCGGCGCTCCGGCCGGAACGTGCCACGCCGCAGCGAACGCACGAAAATGGTCCAACCGGATCACGTCGACGTGCGCCAGCAGTGCTCGCAACCGGGAAATTGACCAACGATAGTCCATTTGCTGAAGAGCGTTCCAGTCATAGATGGGGTTTCCCCAAAGTTGTCCCTGCGCACTGAAGTAATCGGGAGGCACGCCAGCGACGACGCGTGGACGTTGCTGCTTGTCCAGCAGAAACAACTCCGGGTGAGCCCAGACGTCGCTCGAATCGGGAGAAACAAAAAACGGCAGGTCGCCAATCAAGCTAATTCCCTTTCCGTGAGCATATTCCTTGAGCCGTTCGCCTTGCCTGAACAACAGGAATTGTACGAAGCAAATCTTATCGATTTGATCTTTCAGTTCGCGTCGAACCCGGTCGAGCGCTGCCGGTTGGCGCTGAACCAGCTCTGTGGGCCATTCAAGATAATATGTGCCGCCGAATCTGAATTTGAGCGCCCGGAACACTGCGTAGTCCTCGAGCCAATGCGCCTGGTCATTTCGGAATTGCTCATAGGCTGGCCGCAGTTCAGCGCGAGCACCGGACTTGAAATTGGCCCAGGCTCTCTCGATCAGCCCGTATTTGAAAGGAATCACGGCGCTGTATTCAACAGTGTTTTGCGGGAACACTCGTGGCTGACAGTCGCTCGCCCGCAACAGTTCATCTTCAATCAACCAGTCCGGGCTGATAAGTAGTCCGTTCCCGGCGAAAGCTGACAAGGATTGATATGGCGAATTGCCATAGCCGGTGGGACCGAGCGGCAGCATCTGCCACCAACTTTGTCCAGCTTGCGCAAGACGATCGATCCAGGCTATTGCGGCAGGTCCTACATCGCCGATGCCGTAAGGCGAGGGCAGCGAAGTGACATGTAACAGCAAACCGGAGGTGCGGTACGCAGTAGGAAACGGCGGCAAGTTAACACTTCCCGGGCTCATTTTTGTCCCTTCGAGAAGTTCAGGGCGTTACTCACAAGTTCCTCGGCCTCTGTTACGATGGCGCTTAAGTGCGCGTTATCCCTGAAGCTTTCCGCATAGATTTTGTAGATGTTCTCCGTTCCCGAAGGCCGGGCCGCAAACCAGCCGCTCTGGGTTACGATCTTCAAACCACCTATAGGTGCATTATTTCCAGGAGCGCGGGTCAATTTGGCGATGATCGCCTCCCCGGCAAGAGTGGATGCTGTTACAGCAGCCGTCGACAACTCTCGAAGCTTTGCTTTCTGCTCGGGCGTTGCCGGCGCGTCGATACGCGTGTAATAGGATGTGCCGAATTCCGCGGTCAGTTCGCGATAATGCTCGCCAGGATCGTTGTCCGTACGGGCGGTGATCTCTGCCGCCAGCAGGTCCATGATAGGTCCGTCTTTATCGGTAGCCCAAGCACTGCCGTCGAGCCGCAGGAAGCTTGCCCCGGCACTCTCTTCACCGCCGAAACAGCACGAGCCGTCAACCAACCCCGGTACGAACCACTTAAATCCCACAGGAACTTCCAATAAGTGGCGGCCCGACTTTTGGACCACCTTGTCAATCATGCTGCTGCTCACCAACGTTTTGCCGATGGAAATGTTCACCGGCCAGAGAGGGCGGTGCGCGAGCAGGTAGCGGATAGCCACTGCGAGGTAGTGATTGGGGTTCATCAAGCCAGCGGATGGAGTTACGATTCCGTGGCGGTCGGAGTCCGGATCGTTGGCGAAGGCGACGCGGTATTTGTCTTTGAGTCCGACGAGCCGAGCCATCGCGTACGGGCTGGAACAGTCCATGCGAATCACGCCATCGTGATCAACAGTCATGAACGAAAAGGTCGGGTCAATCACCGGATTAACAATTGTGATATCTAGATTGTAAATAGAGTTGATGGGTTCCCAGTAGGGTCGTGCGGCGCCCCCGAGCGGGTCCACGCCAAGCTTGAGTCCGGCGCCACGAATCGCATCCATGTCCACGACGTTTCGCAGGTCCTGGACGTAAGGTATGACGAAGTCTTCCTGATGGGTGCTCGCAGCCCTGATGGCCGCCGTGAATTGCACGCGCTTCACGCCTGCGTTGTTTCCTCGCAGAAGTTCGTTGGCTCGGTCCTCCACCCAGCGCGTTACGTCGGTGTCCGCAGGACCACCGTTCGTCGGGTTGTACTTGAAGCCGCCATCCTCAGGCGGGTTGTGCGACGGCGTGATCACGATGCCGTCCGCGAGTTGCTGCTTGCGGCCGCGGTTATACACAAGAATGGCTCGCGAGATAACCGGCGTTGGGGTGACGCCGTTGTCTCGCTGAATGATTGTATCCACGTTGTTGGCCGCGAGAACCTCCAAAGCGGTGCGTTGGGCCGGATCGGACACTGCGTGTGTGTCCTTACCCATGTAAAGCGGGCCGTCAGTCCCGCAACTTCGCCGGTAGTCACAGATCGCTTGCGTGATCGCAAGAATGTGCGCTTCGGTGAAGGTGCCATGCAAGGGCGAGCCTCTGTGTCCACTGGTTCCGAAACTCACCATTTGATTGGGCTCGCTCAAGTCCGGCCGGCGCTCGAAATATTCGCGTTCAAGCTTGGCCACGTCGACCAACATCTGTTTTGGGGCAGGCTTGCCGGCTAGAGGCGATAACTTCGGGATTCGCTGCGTTTCTATGGCACCGGACATGGTTTGACCTCCCAAATCTGGGATGCGTATTCGGCGACTGTTCGGTCGCTGGAAAACCTTCCAGAACCCGCAACATTCAAAATAGCTTTGCGAACCCACTCGTCCGAGTTAGCGTACAACTCGCGCAGCTTCTGGTCCGCCTCGAGATAGGATTTCAGGTCCGCCAGGTGCATATAGTGGTCTCCGTACGTCAACAACGTATCGTACAACGGGTCGAAGATACCGGGTTCATGTGGACTGAAATAATTGGAAGAGATCAATTCCAAGGCCGCGCGCGTTTCCGGCTCGTGTTCATAGTGCCAGTGTGGATTGTACCAACCGCGGCTGTCAGCAACTTGTTTTGCCGTCAGACCGAAAAGGAAGAAATTCTCCTCGCCCGCCTCTTGCGCCATCTCGATTGTCGCGCCATCCCGCGTGCCGATTGTTAAGGCGGCGTTCATCATGAATTTCATGTTGCTCGTGCCGCTGGCTTCATAGCCGGCCGTCGAAATTTGGTTGGAGACATCACTGGCAGGGATCAGACGCTCCGCGAGTGATACGTCGTACTCGGGGAGGAACAAAATCTTGAGCCGACCTTGCGTCGCCGGATCGGCATCGATTATGCCAGCGAGGTTCTCGATGAATTTTATGATGAGCTTGGCGAGTTGATAGGCCGGCGCGGCCTTGCCTGCGAAAAAAAACGTGCGCGGCGCCATCTCAATCTTCGGATTTTCCCGCAGCCGGTTGTAAAGCACGACGACGCGCAGAGCATTGAGCAGTTGCCGTTTGTATTCGTGAATGCGCTTGATCTGGCAGTCAAAGATTGAGTCCGGATCCACTGCCTGGCCGGATTCTGATTTCAACCAGGCGGCAAATTGAGATTTGGCCTCGCGCTTGGCTTTCCTGAAGCCATCGCGAATACCATTGTCGTCCGCGAGCCCTTTCAATTTACTCAGTTCGTTAAGGTCAGTGATCCAACCCTCACCAATCGCGTCCGTGATCACGTGAGCTAAAGACGGGTTCGCCAGCAGCAACCAACGGCGGGGAGTGACGCCGTTGGTCTTGTTGTTGAAGCGCTCGGGAAACATTTCTGCCAAATCTTTGACCGTAATCGTGCGCAGCAGCTCGGAGTGAATTGCGGCTACACCATTCGTGCTGTGTGAGCCAACGATGGCCAGGTTGGCCATGCGAACGTGCTTAGCTGGACCTTCCTCGATCAGGCTTGCGCCCTGAACGCGCCCATCGTCGCCCGGGAATCGAGTCCGAACTGAATCGAGCAGACGGCGGTTAATCTCATAAATGATTTCCAGGTGACGCGGCAGCATCGTCTCGAACCAATCGGCTGGCCATTTTTCCAAGGCCTCGGGCAGAAGGGTGTGATTTGTGTACCCCAGACTCCTTTGTGTGATGTCCCAGGCTGTATCCCATTCCAGGTGTGTCTCATCGAGCAGAATGCGCATCAACTCGGGTACTGCCAACGTCGGATGCGTATCATTAAGCTGGATGGCAATTTTTTCAGGAAGTGTATTCCAGTCAGTGTTGCCGCGTCGGAAGCGCCGTACGATATCGGCAAGCGAGCAGGCCACGAGAAAATACTCCTGCATGAAGCGCAGTCCCTGTCCGACGCTCGTGGAGTCGTCGGGGTAGAGCACCCGAGTGAGGGTTTCGGCTGTGAGCGTCTCAGCCACCGCACCCACGAAATCGCCGTGACTGAAGGTCTGAAACTCGAAGTAATCGGGAGCCTTCGCAGCCCAGAGGCGAAGCGTGTTAATGTTTTCGCCGCCATAACCAACCACAGGGCGGTCAAAGGGCACCCCGATCAAGCTGGACGCCTTACCAACGATCGCATGCAAGGCCCCGCCTCGCACTTCGAACGTGCAATTCAGCTTGATTTCAACCTGGTCGTGTGGGCGCGCTACTTCCCAGGGGTCTGGGCGGCATAACCAATTGTCGGGCTTTTCTTGCTGCCACCCGTCGCTGATAGCCTGTTTGAAAATGCCATATTCATACCGCAGGCCGTACCCCATGGCGGGGAGTTGCATCGTCGCCATTGAGTCGAGAAAGCAAGCCGCCAACCGCCCGAGTCCACCATTACCCAGGCCAGCGTCGGGTTCCTGTTCGAGCAGGCCCAGCCAATCGAGATGTTTCTCTTTGATAGATTCCTTGGCAAGAGGATCGAGCATGAGATTGGTCACATTGTTAGCGAGCGAGCGGCCAATGAGAAACTCCATCGATAGATAGTAGACACGCTTTGGATTTTCGCTCGCGTATGTGTTCTCAGTTTTTATCCATCGCTGCGACAGGATATCCCGCACGGAAAGGGCGATAGCTTCAAAACGCTCACGTGGACCGGCAGCCGCGGGATCGACGACATTGTCAAACACAAGGTGCCGTTCATACAAAGCATTCTCCGTGCCTGCTAAATCGATCGGGCCGCTCCCGTACTGACTGCGAAGTTTCGCCATAGCGTCGGACTTGCTTGACGTCGCTTGCTGCTTCACTGTCTTTGTGCCCATGACGAATCTTCCTTTGATTGAGTTTTCGCGTCGGAGGCTCTATGGCTGGAAAGTTTCACATGCCTGGTGTCATTCCACAGCTGAATCACTGGCCCAGATAGATTATTTTCATAGCTCAGAGCACTCACGCTCGCTGTGCTCAGCAGGAGGTATTTTCCGGCCGCTGCCCCAAGAGCCAGCCAGCGGGCAGCGAACACCCGCAGAAAATGGCCGCTCGAAAAAACCAAAACATCCGCTTCAAGGGGCCGCACCCGGCCCAGCACGGAGTCAGCACGCGCCGCCACTTGTTCCGGCGATTCGCCGCCTGGGCACCCATCACGGAACAGCTGCCAATCCGGACGCTCGGCATGAATCTGGGCCGAGGTGAGACCCTCGTATTGGCCGTAATCCCATTCGAGCAGATTGCGATCGACTTCGGCCACAGGTCCAAACCCAGCCAGCTCACATGTCCGCATAGCGCGCTGCAACGGGCTCGTAAGCACCACTGCGAATTTTAGTCCGGCCAGTCGTTCGCCGAGCGCACGGGCATTGTCTTCGCCGCGCTTCGTCAAGGGTAGATCAGTGAGCCCCGTGTGTTGACCTGTGAGGCTCCACTCGGTCTCGCCGTGCCGGGCGAGGTAGATAACCGGAAAGAGATTACTCATGACTTTGTTTCCGCGGATATTGCGGTGCGCGTCATCGAGTCATATAGAACTTCAAAGGCTGGTTGAGCTTCACGCGCTGTCCCCCTCCCTTTCTATTAGTACGCGACAACCTGATTTATAGAAAGCCTAAGATCACGGTAATCTGGTTGGCGATTGATCGTTACGCCAGAATCGGCTGCCCAATTTTGTAAATACACTATTGGACTATCGCAATCGGCGGTCCACATTCAGCGGCGCGATATCCAATTCACAAATCATTGAAAGTAAAGCCGCATACGGAGAGTGACGGCCGCCAATCAATCCAGGTTTCCACGGTCGTGTTGCCAGTCGGCGGGCACTTTGCCAGCCGGCTGGCAGTTGCGGTTAACAATCGAAGACAGAATCCACAGTCAAACGTGGTGCGCACTCCAGTCGTACGTTTTTTCACCGACACGATCTGCGCCTTCCCGTTGGGACATTGCCACCGGCAAGCTTCTTTGGCAGACTGATGGGGGAAGGGGCCCATGGATCTACAACTGGAAGGCAAAAAGGTATTGGTGACCGGTTCCACAGCCGGAATTGGCTTCGCGACGGCACGCGCACTGGCGGCCGAAGCCGCGTCGGTAGTCATTAACGGAAGGCAGCAGGCGCGCGTAGACGCCGCCATCGGTGAAATTCGGAAATTACATCCCAGCGCGAATGTGACGGGCATTGCGAGCGACGTGTCGAACAAGGCAGGCTGCGCCAAGCTCATTCAGGCCGTAGCCGAGGTCGATATTTTGGTCAACAACATGGGGATTTTCGAGCCGAAGCCATTTGAAAAGATTCCGGACGAAGATTGGATGCGTTTCTTCGAAGCCAATGTCATGAGCGGAGTGCGTCTTTCACGCCACTATCTTTCGGGCATGCGCGAAAGAAACTGGGGCCGAATTCTATTCGTCTCCAGTGAGTCAGCGGTGCAAATTCCCGCCGAGATGATTCACTACGGCATGACTAAGACGGCGCAAGTTGCCATTGCTCGAGGGATTGCGGAGACCGTGGCGGGAACAGGGATTACCGTCAATAGCGTGCTGGCTGGGCCTACTCGCTCGGAGGGCGTCGAAACTTTCATCGCCCAGTTGGGAGCCGGCGGCGACTCTGCGGCCTTTGAGGCAGAATTCTTCAAGACGGTTCGCCCCACTTCTCTTTTGAAGCGATTTGCGACGATCGAAGAAGTCGCCAACATGATCGTGTATCTAAGCAGTCCACGCGCTTCGGCAACCACTGGTGCGGCCATTCGTGTTGATGGCGGCGTGGTGCGAGCAATCCTGTAGGCAAAAGTTTTTTCCTCGCGTACAACCAGGAGTTCTCCAACTGAAACATTTCCCGCGGAGCTGCGCACGTCTGTTCAGGCAATACTAAAACCATTTCGCACTCCCCTATCCGGTACCGCATAGCATTCAGGTATGAGCGATCGCCGTTGAACGAGTGACCAGAGCGCCGTTGTTGCCTGGGGGCACTGTCAAGCTCCCGTCAGAATGCCGACGCAATTTGAAGTTCAGCAGGCAGCAAAGGAGCATGCGTATTCGGAATTTCAGCCAAATACTTCAATGCGAAGGACCTATCTGATGAAGTGAATCGGGAGCCCCGTGGAGACAGTCTTGCTGCTATTGGAAGCATAGTTTTTACGCCACTCATTGGAGGGAAAGGAAACGCCGTGAATTTAATAACCGTAGCATTAAGCGCCGTCTTAGCACTTGGGTTGAACGTTGCGACCAGCTACACCGTGCAGGCACAGGACTCCGAATCAAAGCCAGTGGACCAAGTAAAAGTGATGAAGGTAACCGGCATGATTCAAAAAGTTGATCCTGACAAGCATATGATGACCTTGAAGCTGGATAACGGAAAGAGACAAACCCTAAAGGTGGATAAAAGCGTGAAGGGGCTCGAGCAGTTCAAGCCTACCGACCACGTGCAACTATCCTACACACAAGAGATCATAGCGATGGCGGAATCCTCCGATGAAGGCACCGGTCGGATGGCAAAGTACGGCGCGATTGACATCGAACCCGAAGGAGATAAGCCGGCCCTGGTAAAGGTGGATACTTCTGAGATCAGCGGGAAGATCGTATCGATTGACCCCCAAAAGCACCGCTTGACGTTTGAAGATCCTGACGGTAAGAAGCGTACCCTGAAGCTAAGCCAGAAGATCCAAGGACTGGATAAGTTCAAGCCAGGCGAGACGATCAACATGGCGATCACGGATGAAACGGTCATCGAGGTAGTAAATGGTTAAGTAAGCTTTTCTTGTGGATCGCGAAGCCCTCGGGTACACGCTTGCGTACGCGGATCAAAAAGCGAAGGGAGGAAGCACGACAGCTTCCTCCCTTAAACTTTATTTAAATTAAGAGTACGCCTTAGC
>JAOAPW010000477.1 GCA_025463105.1 Candidatus Acidiferrum typicum
TCGGGACCGAAGCGCAGGAAATTTACGACGTCACCGATCCTGCGCACCCGTCCCGTCTCACAGTCATCGTGGAGGGCCTCACCGGGACGCATAAAAGTTGGTGGGAATGCGATACCGGAATCGCCTACCTGGTTGCGAACAATTCGTCCGAAGGCTGGAAGGGCGGCAATCATATGAAAATCTATGATTTGAGCGATCCTGCAAAACCTGTCTACATTCGAGACTTTGGATTGCTCGGACAGCAGCCGGGTGCCACGTCACACGAAGGCCTGATACCAGCCATCGGAATCCATGGACCCATGTCGGCAGGTGTTGAAAAGAATCGCGTCTATGCGGCGTATGGCACCGGTGCGAACGGGGTCATCCAGATTCTGGACCGCAAGAAACTGCTTACCGCGTTTGAGAATCCCCTGAAGCCGACGACGGAAGAAATGCTCGCTCCGCAGATTGGGTACATTACGATGTCACCCGACCAGGGAGCGCACACCACATTTCCAATTTTCGGCGAACCGATTCCTGAATTCCAGGGTCACACGGCGCTGAAAAAACGCGATCTTCTGATCGTTCCTTCGGAAGCATCGAGAGGAGATCATTGCGCTCCGAATGCGGATGGCTCGCGGCCGGCGCCGCATCTGGCTTTCCTGCTGGACATCAGCGTCGAGTCCGCGCCGTGGCCGATTTCGACGTTCCGGGTCCCCGAAAACCCGGGAGATTACTGCGGGAGAGGCGGAAGATTCGGTACGCATGCAGTCACCGAATCTTTTTATCCTCCGTACTACGGAAAGCTGGCGATTTTCTCCTGGTTCAACGCGGGCACCCGTGTTTTTGATATTCGCGACCCATTCGCCGTGCAGGAAGTCGCCTATTTCATCCCCGCTCCGAATAAAAACACCATGATGTTCTGCCCGGACGGAGCCAGCCACCCCGAAGGCGATCCAAAAATAACTTCCGCCTGCGAGCGCGCGATTGAGACGAACAATGTCGAGGTCGACGATCGAGGTTTGATATACAGTGCTGACCGGGCAGGCACAGGCCTCCATATCCTGCGCCTCACTGGCCACGCAAAAGAAGTAGTGGCCGCCAAGTAGCAGAATCCGAACCTGCACTTCTAGTGCGTCATTCCATAGAGGATGTAGTTGATTCCGATACGGTAGGCGAGTGACGCATCGCGCTCGGGATATTTTGGACTATCCGCCCATTCCCAGGCATCGCCGACATCCGAGTTATGACAGATTGCGACCATGATGCGGCCACTGTCGTCACGGATAGCCCGCCATTGAGGGATCTTGCTGTCCGTGGTGTATTGCCGGCCTCCCCAAATAAATCGGGTTCCGGGAATTTGGAAGCGCTCGTCAAGATCGTACATGATGTGGAAAATCTCGTCCGCGTCTTTCAAATCTTCCACCGGGCGGTCTGGAAAAATCATTAGCATGCCGCGCATAAAATTGTCCCACTCGTAGTCGCCATGAGAATCGTCGATCATCATGAATCCGCCCTTTAGTAGATATTCCCGCATGCGCGCAGCCTGCTCCTCCGAGATGGTCCACCAGCCACCGTCTTCCACATAGATCCAGGGCCAATCGAACATTTCGTTGCTGTTGACGTCAATGACTTGCTCGATCGGTCGAGCGTGCAGACGCGTGAGCCGGCGCACGCCCATCACAAACTGGCGGTCAGCCTTTGGATAGTCCGCGGCCCAGCGCTGGAAGCCGCGATAGCCACCGCCAAATTCGTTGCCCATCGTGTAGTGGAGACGCGCGAAACCCCATTCGGCCTTTTCATTCGCGTTGGGCGGGAGAGGCGACGTTTCATCCTCCTCGAAGACGCGCCCTTGGAAGGTAAGCAAGCTGCAGCTGATCGTCAGGGCCAGACCCAGCAGCAGAATGGATGGAGGAAGTTTCATGAATTTATATACACATAGCTTTCCATTTCGTGGAAGAAATGGAAAGTGCTTAAACGAGGGGCGCGCCCTTGGCGGGCGCCGGCGGCGGTGTTTCGCCGGCGACACGACGCACGGTCTTGCGCTTTGCAATCATGAGCTGCAGTCGGTCCATGTAGAGGTAAATTACCGGAGTCGTGTACAGCGTCAGGACTTGACTCACCATCAAGCCGCCGACGATGCTGATTCCCAGCGGGCGGCGCAATTCCGACCCGGTTCCGGCCGACAGCGCCAGCGGCAGGCCTCCCAACAGTGCCGCCATCGTCGTCATCATGATGGGCCGAAAACGAAGCAGACACGCCTGGTAAATCGACTCCTCGGGTGTTTTTCCGGATCTCTCCGCCTCAACGGCGAAATCAATCATCATGATGGCATTTTTCTTGACGATGCCGATTAGCAGAATAATTCCAATCAGCGCGATGACGGTCAGTTCGATATGGAATGCCAACAAGGCAAGCAGAGCGCCCACCCCGGCCGAAGGAAGCGTCGAGAGAATCGTTACGGGGTGGATATAACTCTCGTAAAGCACTCCCAACACGATATAGACGGTGACGAGCGCCGCCAGAATCAGCCACGGCTGGCTTGCCAAGGAAGACTGAAATGCCTGCGCGGTACCCTCGAAGGTCGGAATAATATCCGAGGGGACTCCCAGTTGCAGCACTGCTGCCTCGATATCTTTCACAGCGTCACCCAGCGCAACGTTTTCGCCGAGGTTAAACGATATTGTCACTGCCGGGAATTGCCCCTGGTGATTCACCGCGAGCGAGGTGGTCTTCCTTTCAAAATGGGTGAAAGCGCTCAGCGGCACTTGTGCCCCTGTAGACGACCGCACAAATAGTTGTTGGATATCGTCGGTGGTGTCACGGAAAGCCGCATCCACTTCCATTACGACGTGATACTGGTTCAATTGTGTATAGATCGTCGATACCTGGCGCTGACCAAAGGCGTCATATAACGTGTTGTCGATCGCCGCTGGAGCGATTCCCAGCCTGGAAGCTGTGTCACGGTCGATTACGAGAGATGCCTGAAGGCCACGCGTCTGTTGGTCGGAGTTGACGTCACGCAAACGAGGCAACTGACGAAGCTTCGCTTCCACGCGCGGAGCCCACTGCTGCAGGTCCGCCAGATTTTCACTCTCCAGTGTGTATTGATACTGTGAATTCGAGAATCGGCCGCCGACTGTAATGTCCTGATTCGCCCTGAAGAAAAGCGTCGCGCCCGGAACGACCGCAAGCCTGCGTCGAAGACGAGCAATCACTTGATCGACGGTGACTTTTCGTTCGCTGAGCGGTTTCAGATCCACGTTCATGCGGCCCGTATTTTCTGCGCCTCCGCCGGTGTTCGCGGACATGCTTGCCACGGCAGGGTCGCTCATCACGATGTCCGTATATTGCTTTAACTTCTGTTGCATGGCTGGAAATGAAAGGTCCTGCGCGCCGAGGATAGATCCGCTCATGCGGCCAGTGTCTTGTTGCGGAAAGAAGCCTTTCGGAATGACTATATAAAGGTAAACGCTCAGGCAAATCGTAGCGGCCGTCAAGACCAGCATCAGCGGCTGGTGCCGCAGGACCCAGCGCAGTCCGCTCGTATAACCATCCAAAGCCCATTGGAAGACTCGTTCGCTTGCCCTGTAAAGTTTCCCGTGTTTCGTCTCATGCTCCGACTTCAGGAACCTGGCGCACATCATCGGTGTGGTTGTGAGGGACACACAAAGAGAAACGGCAATGGCCACGCTCAACGTGATGGCGAATTCCCTGAACAGCCTTCCGACAATGCCTCCCATCATGAGAATCGGGATAAACACCGCAATCAACGAAACGCTCATCGACAAAACTGTAAATCCAATTTCTTGGGAGCCCTTGAGGGCCGCTTGCATCGGCGTCTCCCCTGCTTCGAGGTACCGCGTGATGTTCTCGATAACAACAATGGCATCGTCCACTACGAAACCTGTGCAGATCGCCAGCGCCATGAGGGAAAGATTGTCGATGCTGTAGTGCAGCAGGTACATCACACCGAACGTGCCAACAATGGACAGAGGCACCGAGATGCTTGGGATCATCGTGGCCCAGGCGTTGCGCAGGAAAAGAAAAATCACCATCACTACCAGCGCAACGGTGAGCATCAAAGTAAATTCAATGTCATTGACCGATGCGCGGATCGTTGTCGTACGATCGGAGGTGATGTCGAGCGTAGCGGCAGGTGGAATTGTTGCGCGCAATTCAGGAAGAATCGCTTTGATGTTATCGACGGTCTTTATAATGTTGGCGCCGGGCTGCCGGCTGATCGATATGTTGACGGACGGCTTGCCATTGGCGTAGCCGGAATTGCGAATGTCCTCGATTCCCTCAGTGACTTTCGCGATATCACTTAACCGTACAGGCGCTCCGTTCCTGTAGGCAACGATAAGCGGCGTGTATTGGTCGGACTGGAGTAATTGATCGGTTGCAAAAAGGACCCACCGGTTGCCCTGGTCCTCCAGGTTTCCCTTGGGAGTATTTGCATTTGCCGTGCGGAGCGCGGTTCGCACTTCTTCAAGACCGATCCCGTAGTGCGCGAGGGCGTTGGGGTTCAAATCCACGCGCACCGCCGGCTTCGCGCCACCGCTTATATTTACCTGACCCACTCCATCGATCTGCGCTAATTTCTGGCCGAGAATGGAATCACACAAGTCGTAAAGATGACTTCTGGGGATGGTGTCCGAGAACAGGGCCATGTCCATGATGGGCGAATCGGCGGGATTGATTCTGCGGTAGGTCGGCAAGCTGGGGAGATTCGCGGGCAATTGTCCCGCAGCCGCATTGATCGCCGCCTGGACGTCGCGAGACGCCGCATTAATGTCCCGATCGAGATCAAATTGCAGTGTAATGCCGGTCGAACCTAGCTGGCTGCTGGACGTCATTTCCGTGATGCCCGCGATTCGGCCGAATTGGCGCTCCAGCGGCGTGGCAACAGACGATGCCATGGTCTCCGGACTGGCCCCCGGCAGACCTCCGCGCACATAGATCGTGGGGAAATCCACTCTTGGGAGAGCGGCTACAGGAAGGAAATAAAATGCAACTCCCCCGGCCATGAGAATGGCCAGGCTCAACAGCGCTGTCGCCACAGGTCGTCGGATGAAAGGCGCTGAGATGTGCATCGTCGCTTACCGGGCTGAGATTTGTTGCGTCGGCCTTAAGGCCGGCATTTTAGCATCCACATGCCCGCGCAAAGGCGGGCGCAACAAATCAAGACCGGCTATGCTCACATTCGTAGGAACGCTACCAATCCACATACTCTTAGAGGGGTAGAAGCCATATCTGCGTTTCAAGAAATCGAGTGCAGCCTCTCAACTCGATATTCCGCACGCATTTAAATCTACCCTCAGTTTACGGCAGGGTGTCCTTGAGGCATTGAATCGCCACCCGAGTCGGGCGCGGCCGGCGCCGGCAGCATACTTCCCGAATGCGGGTTCTGTCCTCCCGCGGGTTGGCTGTTCGTAATCGTCCATTCCCCGCCCTGGCGTTCGAGGGCATACTCGATCTGCATGCTGCCATTTCCCTGCTTGAGCCGAAATTCAACTTGGGCGGTTGCGTGGTCTCCGTTGACGGATATTTGCTTCACGTCTCGGTCCATCGCCGATAGATTTAAGTCGGGACGCGCGTTCAGGCGCTTATCGATGCTGGCGCGAATCGCGTCCTGATCATTCACCTGTTTCTTGCATCCAGCGGCTACAGCTAACAACAATATCATCGTGCCAATTACAATCCGTCGGTTCATCCGAATGTCCTCGTGTCTTGAGTCTCGAGACATTCTCCCATGATTTCGCCGCGAATACGTTTCAAAAGTACAAGCAATGAGAATGTGGAGTTTGACGGGCGGGTTCGTGCCCTGATAGGTTGTGGGGCTATGTTCCGCAAGTTTTTTGCAATTTATAATTCGGCCGGGCGATTGAGATGACCGCGGTCCCCCAATTTCCGCGAGTCGCGTTCCAAGGCGAACGTGGCGCTTTCAGCGAGGAAGCCGCCGTCAAGCTCCTGGGCGAGGATATTAAGCTCGTTCCGCGGCCTACATTTGAAGCGCTGTACTCAAGTATTCAGGAAGGTGTGGCGGATTCGATACTCGCGCCGATTGAAAATAGCTTGGCCGGATCCGTTCATCGCTCGTACGATTTGCTCGTCGCCAGCGGCCTCCATATTCAAGCCGAGGTCGTGATTCCGATCGTGCACAATCTGATCGGGATTCCGGGCGCGACATTTGAAGGCATCACGCAAGTTTCATCGCATCCGGTGGCTCTCGCGCAATGCGAACGATTCTTCGCCAGCCATCCTGCAATAAAACGCGTTGCGGCAGACGACACAGCCGGAAGCGTGCGGGACATCATGGAGGCCGGAGATCCCACCAGAGCTGCCATCGCCAGCAGTCGCGCTGCGTCTGTGTACGGCGCAATCATTCTGCGCGAACATCTCGAGGATCATCTGGAAAATTACACCCGTTTTCTGTCGCTCACGCCATCGGCCGAGGTGCCGGAGAACGCGGACAAACTTTCTCTCGTCCTGCTTCTTGCGCACAAGCCAGGATCTCTTTGTCTGGCTCTGAATGCGTTCGCCCAACGCGATCTGAATTTGCTGAAGATCGAGAGCCGCCCCATCCCCGGTACACCGTGGAGATATTGTTTTTATCTTGACCTACAGGCATCTCTGAAGGATCCGAACACGATCGCCGCGCTCGCCGATCTTCACCAATTTACGGACTCGGTAAAAATTCTAGGTTGCTATCCGCAGGCGAAGGTTTAGGGTTATTATTTCACAAGCAGTGAAGCCAATCTCGAAATTGAATAGGTAGTGGGCCTCTTTGAATTCACCTCACAGGGCAGCAGCCAGGCCTATAGGAGGTAGCGTATGTCGATTCAATGGGGACGGGTCTTCCTTGCTGCTTTCGTAATGGAACTCGTTCTCTTCGCGATCGCCATCCCGCTATTCGTAAGCGGCGCGGGGCGAGTGTTAATCTACGTCGTGCCGCCGGCGGCGCTCATTGCCACGTTCGCAACTACCGTGTGGCTTGGACGGAGGATTAAATCGAAGTTCGTACTCCACGGCGTGCTTGTCGGCGTCGTAGGCACCCTGATGTACGTGGCTCTTACACGCGCGCAACCGGAACCGTGGCAATACTTGTTGGCTCACGGGTTGAAAGTTGTTGGCGGGGCGGCTGGTGGAATGGTCCTGACGCGGCGTCAGACCGAATCAAATTAGCCGCTGAAGACCGATTATTTAAGGAAGGCCGCGCCATTGATTGCGGACACTGGCAGCTGAGACCTTAACCGGGCATAATGTGGCTGGTCCTTTTACATGTGTTTGCGCGTAATTCCGCGGGAATCAGTGCGGATACGTGTTGGCAAGGTTTTACAAATTCCAGTAAGACGAAGCAGCCTCAGGAGGAAACGTGCAGGTTTATTACGATAAAGATGCGGATTTGAAATATATCCAGAACAAAAAGATTGCCGTGATCGGATTTGGATCGCAGGGCCACGCGCACGCCATGAATCTGGCGGATTCGGGCTGCAACGT
>JAOAPW010000019.1 GCA_025463105.1 Candidatus Acidiferrum typicum
CGGGAGTACAATCACGACCGTCCGCATCGCGGGGTCGGAAATCGTACCCCGCATGAGGCGTTTTTGAGTTTCGTAACTGTACTAAAAAACGAGGCCCTGACTGTCTAAATTAGAGGGGAGCACTACAAAATAATCTCGAATGGCCGCGACTAAAATCGTGGATGTAGCCAATCGTTGTTGACCGTCGTTAACTTCAAGCTTATCCATAGCCCCTTTGACGACAACGATAGCGCCTAGAAAATATTCACCGCCCCCGTCATCTATCGCTTTGGAAAAATCTTGATAGAGATCGGTTACGTGTTCCCTTTCCCAAGCATATGAACGCTGGTGTATGGGAACATATAAGGCTCGATCTCGTAGCGCATGCCCAATAGTTTCTCGATCGATGGCGATCTGTTCAAGGCCCCTCGGCATAGTCGGATTCCCCCGGTTCCAAATCATCGCACACGTTTATGTGCGTTGAGAGGGGAATGGTTGCAAACGAGCGTGGATGAGTCAAGTAATGTGTAGCCCTGAATTGGCAGCGTGCGCGGCTGGACCAGCTTTGGGACACGGATAAAGACGATCCACCCACGCCGCGGAAGATCGCAACTCGTACGTGGAGGGTGCAACCAACGCTGGAAAAGGGTTATGCACCAATAGTGGGCACGGAACGCTCTCCAGATGCAAAGCACTAGGTGATGAGAATTTACACATTTGGCGTTGTTAGCAAGGGAGCAACGACAGGTTAGACGCGACACGATGCACCTGGCAATCAATTGCAATTCGCCTGTTCCTTTGACAAATTTCTTCAGAGGAGCAGGAACTTCCAGATGATCCGACAACAGTATTAATCTCTCCGGTAATCGTCTGCTGGTATCCCTGGGCCTTCAGGTGTTAATCTGCACGCCTAAGTTGCTGAAATTCCTAGGCAAAGGGGTCGAAAACGGCTGAATGCCGCCCATTTCCGGCCAGCAGGAGGCAAGAGCGTGCCTGAACTTTCGTTTATCTGACCGTGCCTTTCCGTCCGCTTGAAATGGACGCCAGCAAGTCCGTTGGCAAGCCGAACCTTAACGGAAATCTCATCATCCACGGTGACAACTTGCACGCGCTAAAGGCGCTGCTTCCGATCTATGCGGGCAAGGTTGACTGCATCTTCATCGACCCGCCGTATAACACGGGTAATGAGGGCTGGTGCTACAACGACAATGTGAACAGCCCAATGGGTGCCCTGGCAGCAATAGGGATATCGGGCGACGACATTTCTATCTATCTTGTCCGCCATCAGTCCCGGTGATTGGGGTGACATTGACGCTCATGACCGGAAGGAGAATCAACTTTCGCTTGAGCAGGGGTTCCGGTTGATGTCCGTGTACACGCTCAGTATTACAGGGGTAAAGATTTGGGTGATTACAGAGGCGGACCGTTCGTCTACCTGTATTCTGCTGCCGGAAGAATATTGGGCTCAGGAGGCCAAAGCGGATGTTAACGCCAAAGACTTCCACGCCCCTGGAAGCGAAAGGCGGAGAATAGACACTACTTCCCCATACGATCTATCCGATTTTGTCGGACTCGCCAATCTGTTTCTTAGACAGCAAACGATACAGCTTGGTGCGACTGATTCCTAGAAGATGCGCTGCCTGCGCCTTATTATGGATCCGGTCCACCACTTCTCGCGTGTAGCGTTGTGTCATTTCCATAAGTGAAACGATTTCTTTCTCCCCGGCATCCACAGTGGCAGAATGTTGAAGAATACGTAGGTATTCAGGAAGGTTATGTATGTCGATGATGCCCCCCTCCGCCATGATGCACCCGTGGCCAATCACGTTTTCCAGTTCCCGAACGTTGCCGGGCCATGAATAACGGCTGAGCACCGCTTGCGCCCGGCGCGTGAGTCCGCGAATCTGCTTGTTCGATTGCACGGCAAAGGAATGCACCATGTACCGCTCGAGTAGCGGGAGATCCTCGCGGCGATCCGCCAAGCGTGGCACCTGAATTTCCATCATCGAGAGTCGATAGTACAAGTCTTGGCGAAATTTGTTTTCGGCCACCATAACGTGCAGATCGCGGCTGGAGGCGGCGATAACGCGCACGTCCACTTTGTGGACAATTGGAGAGCCTACGCGCTGAATTTCTTGGTTTTGCAATACCCGCAGAAGCTTGGACTGACTCGAGACAGGCATATCGCCAATCTCGTCGAGAAAAAGTGTTCCACCATTCGCATATTCGAACACTCCTTTTCTGTCCTGCGTGGCGCCAGTGAATGCACCTTTCACGCAACCGAACAGCTCGGTTTCGAGCAAGCTTTCAGCCCATGCCGAACAGTTGGCGGTGATAAATGGACTAGTTGGGCGAGGACCCAGGCGATGGAGCGCCTTCGCTGCCAATTCCTTGCCCGTTCCTGTTTCTCCGATCAGTAAAATCGTCCTGAAATGCCGCGCCACACGGTTGATCTTGCGAAACAGGTCCAACATCAGAGGGCTGCGACCTATCATGCCCTCAAATTGAAACGCATCGATCATTTCTCCTTCGAGCTCCTGACTATGCTGCCGCAACTGCGCGTGCGACAGCAGTTCTCGCAACGTTTCCCGAAATCTTGCGACGGAAATCGGTTTGGTCAAGTAGTCGTAGGCGCCTTTCTTGATGGCCTCCACAGCGGCGTCCGTAGAGTAGTGTCTCGTTATCAGAATGACGTCCACGCCAGGATCGATCGCCAGAATATTTGCCATCATCTCCATGCCACCCATTTGCGGCATAAGAAGAGCCAGCGTGACGATTTGGGGGCGTTTCGTTCGGAACAGATCCAGACCTTCTGATGTATCCCCTGTTACGAATACCTCGACGGGTTCATTTTCGAAGACTTGACGCATTAAGGCCAAATTGTCGAGGTCATCATCAACGATCAATAATCGCAGGACGATATCATTCGCAGGGGCGCTGGATTCGTTCTCTTTTTTCCCTAGGGTCAAGTTTTGTAGACATCCTGTCCGCAAAGAGGCGTATATTAAAAAATAGGGCCTACACTATCACAGGCTTAAGTCCGCACTACAAACAGGCGCCGCGCCACTAACAACCCTAAATCGAACGGCCCAAGCCAGTTTAAGTAAGGTGTTTCATAACGGAACATCTATTATCAATGAGATAGTCATCGGATTAACATTCTTAGATGCTCAACATTTGTCTTAAGTGATACTTATCGAGAACGTGAAGCCGACCCGCTGCTGTATCACAAAAGCACACTATCCCCCTAGCGCTACATAAGGCAAGAGCGCATCTAGCCTCACTCCCATCCTTGGCTGTGACATAACTGATTTATACATAGGCACTTGCCGCGACTTCCGCCGCTTAGACATCAGTTGGCAGAGAGCGTGCCACATAGGAACAGTGAAATGGCGGGTATCTGAGCTCCGAATGTCTCTGTCTACAAATCTATCTTTTGCCCCGTGTGAGCTGCCCGAAGGGCTAGTCCAAATTGAGCCCGAAGCTCGTGTCGCGCCGCTAGAACCGGCGGAAGACTCTTTCGGACATCTGTCCCTCGACGCTAGCACCACCGGGATCAGAGAACCTCGCCGGGACAAGCATGGCCGTGAAGCCATGCGCAGATTTCTATTTGTCTTTGATCTTTGCCTGGTATGGGGCAGCGCCGGAGTGGCGATGCTATTGGCCGCCCATGTGAGATCCGCGACTTCCGATATGCAAGAGTCGGTATTCCCTCCAGGGTCGGCCGGTTTCTTGCTTTTCTTTTCCGTATTGATTGTCCTGTTCGCGCGCGTAGATGGACTCTATGAAGTACCGTGGAAGAAAAGCCTGCGGTGCGACCTTGGCCTTCTTGCTAAGTCCGTGCTATTTGCTGCGCTGATCACAGGCGCCTGTAATTACCTCTATCACGTCCGCGTAGCGCCGACACTTTCGATCGCTTTAACCATCACGGCAAGTTGGATTTCGCTTGCGGCGTGGCGGATATTCGTCCGCTCACAATCGATCGCCGGTCTGACGGGCGTAAGAAACATTCTCATTGTGGGCTGTGGCCCCAATGGTGAGTTGCTGCGGAGGCATCTGGAGCAAAACCCCGATATTGGCTACGCTTTCAAAGGTTATATCGACAGGCGCACAGGGCGCTTACCAGACCCGGCGAGGAACAAAGAAGAAGCTGACATTCTGGGACCTGCTGAACATTTGCCCGCCATTGTACGAAAGCATTTCATCGACGAAGTCTTCATTAGTGTTCCCAGCGACCGACACTTGGTCAAGGAAATTGCACTGCACGCCCGAATAGCCGGACTGAACGTGCGAGTTGTGCCCGATTTGTACGACGGGCAAGCCAAACATCAGCCGATCGAATACGTCGGACATTTCCCTACGATGACGCTCAATCAGTCCACAATTCCAACCTTGCAGCTCTTCGTCAAGCGACTTGTCGATATCATCGTTTCGACTTCTCTGCTGATCCTGCTGATCCCGCTTCTTATACTCGTCGCGGTTATCATCAAACTCGACTCCAAGGGGCCGGTGTTGTATCGGTCGCTTCGCGTCGGGAAAAAAGGCAAAACATTCCTGTGTTGCAAATTCCGAACGATGGTCGCGAATGCAGACGCTTTACGGGAACAGCTGAAACACTTGAATGAGCGGGATGGAATTCTGTTCAAGATCGATGCGGACCCGCGAATCACACGTGTAGGCAAGATTCTCCGCAAGTTCAGTCTCGATGAGTGGCCGCAACTCTGGAACGTGCTGAAGCAGGACATGAGCCTCGTGGGGCCACGTCCATCGGTGCCCGGCGAATACAATCAATACGCTCTGAAACATTTGTGTCGGCTGGACGTCACACCCGGCGTGACCGGATTGTGGCAAGTAACGGCGCGCCGAGATCCATCCTTCGAAAGCTATATTGCGTTGGACAAGCAGTACGTGAACAACTGGAGCCTGGGGCTCGATTGCAGAATTCTCCTGAAGACCATCGGAGTCGTACTGGCGGGAACTGGCCAATGAGGAACAACGGTAGTGGAGATCTCAGTCTTTTTAAGCGAGGAAAAATTTATCTTGCGCGCGCGCTTTCCACCCCTCTAGGCCGAAACACAATGTGGGCTCTCGGGGGCTACGGATTGCGGCTGATCATTCAGGCGGCATATTTTATTATTATTGCGCGATGCCTAGGCGTAAGAAACTACGGCGCGTTCATCGCAGTTACGGCGCTCATCAGCGCGATTTCGCCGTTCGTTGGTCTGGGATGCGGAAACCTACTGATTAAGAACGTAGCTCGCGACAACAGCCTCCTCCAAGCCTACTGGGGGAACGGCCTCCTGATGACAGTATGCACCGGCCTCCTGTTGGTGACGATTGTAACCGGTCTATGCGGGGTTCTGCTGCCGCAAAATATTCCTCTTATTGTTGTCGTACTCGTTGGCGCGTCTGACTTGATATTTGTCAGAGTGCTGGACCTTGCGGCATGCGCTTTCCAGTCACGCGAAATGCTGTCACACAATGCGCAGCTAAATGTGCTGATTAGCTCGACCCGCTTGATTGGCATCGCAGGTCTTGCTCTCGTTGCGACGCATTCCACGGTCACAGCCTGGTCAGGCATTTATCTTGCGGGCTCCTTAGTCGCTTCTCTGATTTCTGTTTGTTGGATCACCCTGAAATTCGGATGGCCGCGACTGGCGCTGCATCGCATTCGTGGCGAGAGCGTCGAGGGCCTGCATTTCTCGGTCGGCGTCGCAGCGCAGACGATCTACAACGACATTGACAAGATCATGGTTGCGCGATTGGCGAGCCTCGAGGCTGCCGGCATTTACGCAGCCGCCTATCGTTTGATCGATGTCGCTTTCACACCAATACGCGCCTTGCTGAACGCGGCATACGCGGGATTTTTCCGCCATGGTGCCGCCGGATTACTGGAAAACGTTCGTTATGGCCGCCGCCTTTTGCTCAGAAGTCTTGCATATCCAGTTTTTATTTTTGGGCTGCTGTTGATCGCCGCCCCTGTGGTCCCACTCGTCCTGGGGCGTGGATTTAGCGGCGCAACGGAAGCGTTGCGGTGGCTTTCTCTGCTGCCGCTGCTGAAGACCTTGCATTACTTCGTTTCTGACGCAGTCACAGGTGCTGGATATCAAAGGCTGCGGACTTTCTCGCAGGTAGGTGTGGCCGTGTTTAACACGCTCATCAACCTGTGGCTGATTCCCGCATACGGTTGGCGCGGTGCGGCCTGGTCCAGTCTGGCAAGCGACACCGTGCTGGTTCTTACACTCTGCACCGTCGCTGTTTGGATTTGCCGGATGGAGCAGGCAAAAGGTTCTTTGGCCGATTCCGTGGCGGTGGCGGTGGAACGTGTCTAAGATTCTCGATAAGGCATTCACGGTTGCGATGTTGTTTTATACAACAGGAGCGTTCCTGCCGTTTCTCACGCCTCGGTTGAGCAGATACTCCGGCTTAGGATCGGCGCAAGTCGAGTTCGCGATTCAAGGCCTCTTCTATGCCGTCGCGTTCTGCTTCATTGCCTTGCGCTGGCGGAGCGTGTTTGAAGGCGCATGGAATGCGAAATGGATTCTTGCCCTGCTCACAGTTGCCTTTGTTTCTACGGGGTGGTCGCAGGACCCTATGATCACGTTACGGCGCGCCGCCGTCCTCTTCGCGACCACGGCATTTGGTGTCTATTTTGCTACGCGATTCGATATTCCGGAGCAATTGCAGCTACTTTCCTTGACATGCGGATTAGTCATTTGCGCGAGTTTTCTTTGTGTGATCTTTTTTCCGCAATACGGAATCGATCACACATTTCACTATGGGGATTGGCAGGGCGCCTACCATCAGAAAAATATGCTGGCAAGAGCCATGGTGCTCGCTACCCTGGTATTTCTTTTCGTGAGATTTCGGTCTGGCAACACACTCAGATGGATCGGGATCGCGGGATCGCTCACGCTTTTAGTTCTGTCGCGGTCGGTTACCGGAATGCTTGTGTTTGCCGTAATTCTCGCTTCGTGGCCACTATATAAACTGTTTCGGACCAAGTTCACATTCGCCGCCCCCGTGATAGCCATGGTTTTCACCATCACGGCTGGTGTAGCTGCGCTCGCTTATCAGGCCCTTCCAACCTTGCTGGAACTGATGAACCGAGACGAAGGCCTTACCGGACGCGTCGATCTGTGGAATGCGGTCTGGCTCTCGATTTCAAGAAAACCTTGGTTAGGATACGGATTTAACGCCTTCTGGCAAGGCATGCAGGGGGAATCAGCCAACGTCATGTTAGCTGTCGGCTGGAGCCCGGCGTACGCGCACAATGGATTTCTCGATCTCGTTCTCGACATGGGCTTCGTCGGCTTGGCCATATTCACGTTTGGCTACCTAACCCTGTGGCATCGGGCAGCCAGATTTTTCTCCAGAGACGCAGGTCCCTCGGCCACGTGGCTCTGCATCTACCTGGCGTTTATGTTATTCAACAACATAACGGAAGGCCCGGTGGTCTATCAAAACAACATCACTTGGGTACTGTATGTTGCTACAGCCGTGAGCCTCGCACTCTACGTGCCGGTAATAGGCCCACTCAAAGAGGAGGTTATCTCATGACCTCCCGCCAAGCCCTCATTGTCTACCGAGATGAATTGCTAGGTGCGTCCGAGACGTTTGTGCTCGGGCAAGCGGAATCGCTATCCAGCTTTCAACCGTTCTACGTGGGTTTGCGCGGCCGATCAGGACTTAGCCTGCCCGAATCGCGGTTCCACATCGTCGGCAGAGACGGATTGATCGGGAAATTACAGCGGGCACGATTCAAGCTCTTGGGTCCGAATCCGTCATTGGTATCCATGCTGGCTGAAAAGCGTCCCGCTCTGATCCATGCACATTTTGGTCCCGACGGGTGCAATGCAATCGCACTCGCCCATGCACTGCGTGTGCCTCTTGTGGTTACTCTTCACGGATACGATGTCACCGTCGACGACGGTCATCTCCCGCGTTTGTATATTCAGCGCCGGAGTCTGCTGAAATCTCATGCGGCAAAATTTATTTGTGTGTCGGATTTCATACGAAAGCAGGCAATCGAAAAGGGGTTTCCGGTCGAAAAAACGTTAGTCCACTATACCGGCGTCGACTTGGACACGTTTCACGTACGTCCGATGGATTCGCGTTCTCCCGCGGTTCTTTTTGTGGGCCGGCTTGTGCCCAAGAAGGGTTGCGAATACCTCATTCGCGCCATGGCCCGCGTTCAGGCAGTCATACCCGGAGCACAGCTCATCGTCATTGGAGATGGGCCTTTGCGCAGCCAACTCGAGTTACAAGCGGCGGCAGCACTTAATAACTACGAATTCCTGGGTGAGCAAGAACCAGTAACGGTCAGAGATTGGATGAATCGCGCAACGGTGCTTGGCGCGCCGAGCGTGGTCGCAGAGTCCGGCGATGCGGAAGGCTTCGGCATGATTTTTGCGGAAGCACAGGCGATGGGGCTGCCCGTCGCTAGTTTCGCAAGCGGCGGAATTCCAGAAGCGGTGGCGGACGGGCAAAGCGGTTTTCTCGTTCCAGAGCGCGATGACCAGGCACTGGCCGCAAAGCTGGTGCTTCTGCTCGGCGACCGGGTCCTATGGACCAAGATGAGCGAACACGGCCGAGCCCGCGCAATCCGGCTGTTCAACATCCGCACGCAAACAGCGATTCTTGAAAACATTTATGAGAGCGTGCTATCGGAATGGAACGGAAAGACACACGTCCAGACATATTCCGATCGCACTGTTGTGATAGCGCAAACCATTAAGTCTCTCTGCACATTTGCTCAATCGAGGAGCCTATGACGCGGAGCAATACAGTTTCAGCGGTCATTCTGACGCATGGTCGTCCGGACTTTTTGATCCGGGCTGTGCGCGGCGCTCTGGCGCAAACCTACAAGGACCTTGAAGTGATCGTGGTCATTGATCGCATGGCCCGCAACGCGGCGAAGGTGACGCAATGACTCAGGTGAGGAGAACATGACACGCGGGCATACGGTTTCAGCCGTCATTCCGACCCGTGGTCGGCCTGATCTGGTAGCCCGCGCGGTACACAGCGCTTTGCGCCAGACGTATTCGAACCTCGAAGTAATCGTAGTCGTAGATGGTCCGGACCCCGCCACGGTGGAGACGCTTGCAAGGATCTCCGACCCCAGGCTGCGCGTTATTGTTCTCCCGCGGAACCAAGGCGGATCGAACGCCAGAAATGCCGGCGTCCAAGCGGCTCTCGGGGAATGGATTGCTTTTTTGGACGATGACGACGAATGGATGCCGCATAAAACAGAGTGTCAATTGGCGCTCGCGCGGGGTTCACGGCACGCCTGGCCCATCGTGTCTTCCCGCATCATCGCTCGTACACCGACGGCGGATTATCTTTGGCCGCGGCGTCTCCCGGGATCTGGCGAGCACATGGGCGATTATCTCTTCGTGCGAAAAGGTTTATTTCAGGGCGAAGGTTTGATGGCTACCCCCACCGTATTTACAAAGCGGGACCTTCTACTAAAGGTTCCGTTTCGTGGCGACCTCAAGAAGCACCAAGACTGGGATTGGGTCCTGAGGGCCACGAGCCTGGAGGGAGCCGGAATCGAATTCGAGAGCGATCCGCTTGTGATCGTCTACCTGGAAGAAAATCGCGCAGGGATCAGCCAGTCGGACGACTGGCGTTTCTCGTTGTCTTGGATTCGGGAAAATCGCATGTACGTGTCCAATCTTGCGTACGGCGCGTTTCTGTTGACTGTTGTCGCAGGCCAGGCCTCGAAGACCTCCACACTACAAGAATATGGGGCGTTGTTTATGGAATCCGTACAAAACGGTAAGCCCCAGCCAATACATGTGCTGCTATATGCCGGGTTCCGGCTGTTTTCGCTTCGCCGGCGCCACACGCTGCGCCGCTGGTTGGGGCAAGCCGCATGAAGATCGTACAAATGGTCACGCAGATGGAAGGAGCAGGTGCGCAAAAAGTTGCCTACCTGCTCCATCAAAGTTTTTTGGAGCGAGGTTATGACTCGGAGTTGTGGTTCCTGTATCTCAAACGCCCGGCCTATTCCGGGAAGGAAGGCGTGCGCGTTCTCTGGGAGCGTATGCCGTATGGTCTGGAATTCTTTTCACTCGTTAGAAAAATGTTTACCTGGATTCGTGTGGATCGGCCGGACGTAGTCATCACTCACACGCACTATGCGAATGTCGTTGGCCATGCCGTAAGTGTTGTCGCAGGAGCGAAATGCCGTATTGCTGTGCAGCACAATCCACTGCAGACGTACCCCGTTTTTGCACGCCACGTCGATCGGGTGTTCGGCACTCTCGGCATCTACACCGCCCAGGTTGCGGTGTCCGAGACTGTGGTTCAATCCATGTCGTCATATCCCGATCAATATAGAAACATCGTTTCCCGCGTTTACAACGGAATCGTCGCCGAAGAGCCAACCGCCCAACTTGCCGAGCGTTACCTTGCGAATGTCTCATCGTGCGGACCGAAGATTCTTCATGTTGGCCGTTTTTCCAAACAAAAGAACCACGATGCTTTGCTCCAAATGATGCTGCAACTTCCCGATGCGAATCTAATCCTTGTCGGCGATGGAGAGCGAAGGAGTGAGATCGAGCATTGCGTCAAACAGATGAACCTCGGGAATCGTGTGACTCTCCTTGGAGAAATCCCCGCCGAAGGGGTTCACGCACTCATGCACGCCTGCGACCTCTTCCTGTTTCCCTCCATTTATGAAGCTATGCCCATGGCGCTCCTCGAGGCGATGGCGGCGGGAATGGCGATCGTTGCCAGCGATATTCCGGCAAATCGGGAATTTCTCTCCGATGCGGGCATCCTCAGTGCCGCAGATCCTGCCAGTCTCGCGCAAGCCGCCTCTCGGTTGCTCGCCAATCCAGCGCAAGCGGATGCCTCGGGGCGCCGCGCGATCGAACGAACAAAACAGTTCACCGTAGAGGCAACAGCGGATGGTTACGAAAAATTATTTCCCGCACTGAGGAACGGTGTATCTTCCACTCCCTCGTCGAATGCAACCTCAAGCTTTCCTGCCTATCAGCCGGCGGGAATACGCGTACACGCGATGACCAAGTTTGACCTGGTGAAGGTTGTGGCAGAGGCCATTGGGAAAGAAACACGGTACATCATCGCGAACCATAACTTGCACGGCTTGTACTGTTGGTTTCACGAGCCGAAGGTACGCAAATTCCACGAATCTGCCGACTTTACGCACATTGATGGGATGTCGCTAATTCTCCTGGGGCGGATGTTGGGACTGCCACTGAAGCGCCAACATCGCACTGGCTATATGGACCTATTGCCTATACTCGCACAGGAAGCCGCGATAAACGGATGGCGAATATTTTGTCTGGGATCGAAACCCGGTGTGGCCGAACGTGCGGCACTGAAACTTCGAAGGCAATATTCCGGACTACAAATTCGTACGCGTCACGGGCACTTTGATCCCAACAGTACAGGTAAAGACAATCAAGAAGTTCTTGCCGACATCAACGAATACGCTCCGCATATTCTATTGGTTGGCATGGGCATGCCGCGTCAGGAATCCTGGATTTTCGAAAATAAAAATCAAATTTCCGCGAATGCGATCTTTTGCTGTGGCGCATTGATGGACTACGTTGCCGGCGAAATACCCACACCTCCGCGCTGGATCGGAATGCTCGGGTTCGAATGGCTACTCAGACTCGCTTCGGAACCACGCCGCCTGTGGCGCCGATATCTAGTGGAACCTTGGTTCGTGGTTGGACAGATTGCCACCTACTACGTTAGAGAAAGAACGAAATCTCAAGGTAGAGGTCAATAACAATGAATGTGAACCGACATGGCTGGACGCGCCGCTCATTTCTGATGGGTAGTGCCGCAACGGCTGCTGGCCTCGGAATTTTTGGCGCTACTCGAGCGCTCGCATCACCCAGACCGTTACGGGCATATGCCGCGGACAAGGGAATTCTTTTCGGAAGCTCGATTAGTGGTCAGGTACTGAAGGACTCCCTTTACGCGGATTTGTTCACTTCACAGTGCGCAATCACGGTTCCCGAGGGTTCCCTAAAGTGGGACACGCTTCGCCCAACCCCTTACCGCTACGACTTTAGCGGCGGCGACTGGCTCTACGGAATGTGCAAATCGCACGAAATCTTGATGCGCGGGCACACGCTGGTTTGGGAAGGAGCCCTTCCCAAGTGGTTTGCGGCCACGGCCAACGCTGAAAATGCCAGGACCATGATGCTCGATCATATTTCCACGGTCGTTCGCCATTACGCGGGCAAAGTGCCTTCATGGGACGTCGTAAACGAGGCTGTTCAGATTGAAGATGGTCGGCCTGATGGCCTCAAGATCACTCCTTGGCTGCGCATGGTCGGCCCGGAGTACATCGAGACCGCTTTCCAGGCAGCTCACGAAGCCGATCCGCACGCGACACTCGTATACAACGAAAATTGGCTCGAACCTGAGGGTGCTGGTGCGGAGAGGAAACGGAACGCGGTACTGACAATGTTGACCCGCATGAAAAAGAACAACGTCCCCGTCCACGGTCTGGGAATTCAATCTCACGTTTATGCCGAGATGAATATAACCGGCGGGGGATTCAAACGATTCCTCCAGCAAGTTTCAGACTTGGGCCTGAGCATCATGATCACGGAAATGGACGTTCGAGAGAAGAATGCCCCCGGCGATATAGCCATACGGGATCGCCTTATTGCCAGCCAGTACTACAAATATCTTTCTTTCATGCTGCAGTTCCCGGCCGTAAAGACCGTGATCACCTGGGGGCTGAGCGACCGCTACACCTGGATCGCGACTCACAATCCCCGGCTCGACGCCATGCCAGTGCGCCCGTTGCCGTATGACGCGGAGTTAAGACCCACGCCCGTTTGGGATGCGATTCGAAGCGCCTTTGAAGAGACTAGACGGCGCTGAATTTGCTGCATAGCGCGCGGGAGCAAGATTTGCCAAAAGGATCTTAATGAACGAGTTTTTCGAACACGAGAAGAGAGGAAACGAAATGGATAACAAGATTGTACGAAAAGGTGGAACAGAATTACTCGAAAGCGGCGAGCCATTCATCGAACGCCGAGGCAGAGCCCGCGCTATCGTGCAGCCCCTGGAACAGGTTGTATCATTCAGCGAAGTGTGGCGCATTCTATGCAAGCGCAAACGGATCATCTGGATTTGTACCTTTGTGATCTTTGCGGCGGCTTTGGGCTATACACTGACCATCACGCCGAGATACAGAACCACGTCCATCATCGAATTCAACAAGTCCAACACGGATTCACTGGAGCTTGATGAAAGGTCGGGAATGCCTGGTGGCGCAAACGCCATGGACTATGGCGTCACGCAACGAACGCAGGTTAATGCCCTCGCCAGCGACACACTCGCCCTTCAGGTCGTGCGCGACCTGAATTTGGAAAGCCGGAAAGAGTTCTCCCGGGGCTATTCCCCGCTGGACTATTTCCGGTCCATGACAGACGAATCCAGGTTACCTTTGGAAAAAGCGCCTCATCGCCTGGCAACTGTCCTGAAAACCTATCACAAGAATCTGAAGGTAGAGCCGATTCTAGGCACTCGCATGATTTCCGTCCAGTTCATGAATCCCGATCCTGAAGTCTCGGCCAAGATCGTCAACAATTTGGTGAGTGCTTATACGGAGCAGTATTTCAGAATTCGTTATGCGGCGACCGTCCAGGCATCGGACTGGCTCTCGCAACAATTAAATGATCTCAAGGCAGAAGTGGAATCGTCACATCAAAAACTCGCTGACTTCCAGAGGCAAGCAGGAATCCTGGGAACGGACGAAACTCACAACATTGTGATGACTCGTCTGCAACAGATCGACGGGCAGCTGACGACTGCGCAAGCCAATCGAATCCTTGCCCAGGCTGTATGGCAATTGGCACAAACTGGTAATCCGGAATTGTTGCCGGGGTTGGTCAACGTTTCGTTGTCCGCAGGCTCCAGCACTGCGCCGGCCTCATTAGCCCTGGTCCAAAATCTCCGGGCGCAACAAAACCAACTCAAAATGCAATACGCGGAGGCTGCCTCCAAGTATGGATCCGCATATCCGAAGTTGATCGAATTACAAAGCAAGCTCGACGAAATCAATGTCAATATACAAACCGAAGTCGTCAATCTGGCGGCCCGCGCGCACAACGATTTTCTGGCTACGCAACAAACTCAAGATGGTTTGCGTGTCGCCTTCGAAAAAGCGAAGGAAGAAGCTAATCAACAGAATGACAGCGCCGTCCAGTACACCCTGCTAAAACATGAGGCGGAATCGCGCCGCAATCTCTATGACGGTTTGTCACAAAAACTCAAGGAAGCAGGCGTATTGGCTAGCCTGCGATCGTCCAATATAGTCGTCATGGATCCGGCCCGGCCGTCAGATCGGCCTGCACGCCCGATCCTGTTGCTAAATCTCGGATTGGGCTTGATTGGCGGGTTGCTGTTCGGCGTCCTCGGCGCAGTGGTTGCCGAGAACCTGGACGAGACAATTTCGTCGCCGGAGCAAGCAGAAGAAGTCTCGCAGGTGTCCTCTCTCGGGTTTGTGCCACGGTGGAAGAGTCGACTGGCAGTCAAGAAGCCGTCAAAATTCAACGAACTTCTCGCGGCCGATGCGGGCGCCTTAATTCTCGGACAACCCCATTCCCAAGCCGCCGAAGCCTATCGCGGTTTGCGCACATCGATTATGCAATCGATGCGCGCTACCGAGTGCAATGTTCTGCTGGTGACCAGCGCCTTTCCCAAGGAGGGTAAGACGACAACTAGCATTAACTGTGCCGCCGCATTTGCCCAACAAGGATTGCGGGTGCTGCTCGTTGAGGCGGACCTGCGCCGCCCGAAGTTGTGCAGCCAGTTTAATCTAACTAGTACGAACGGTTTGAGTTCCCTGATCTCGGGTGGAACGTCCAGCGGTTTGCCACTGAAGATGCCGGGTATCTCAAATCTGTCCATCATCCCAGCCGGCCCTCGATCCAGCTACCCGGCCGAAATACTTGGATCACAGGGCGCAAAGGCGCTAATCACCAAATGGCGTTCAGAGTACGACTACATCTTCATCGATACACCACCGGTTATGTCCGTCACAGACGCGGCTGTACTTGCCCCTTTCTGCGACGGCGTGATCATGATTGTGCGGTCTGGAATCACCACTAAGAAATCTCTGATACGAGCCATGGAACTTTTTCGCCGAACGCAAACGAGAATTGTCGGTACCGTCCTCAATGCATTCGACGTCGATTCCGCAGATTACCATCATTACATCGGATACAAACCCACGGCAGAAAACGGGAATGGCTATTACATTCCGGAAAATAATTAAAGGAGAATGGAGTGCTCGTTATGAAAAACGTGACTCGAAAACGGTTCTTTGAAATGTCGATACTCTGTTTGATGGTTGCCTCATCCGGCAGACTTTTTGCGCAAGGCACTGCGAAGCAGAGTGTCAAATCCATCGTGGAACAACCACCCGGAGAGCCGGCAGCAGCCAGTCACGCCACACCCGGAACTGCAAGCGAACCCCAAGTGCGGGTGGGAGCTGGTGACTTGCTCGAAATACGGGTGTTTGATACTCCCGAACTGACGCAAACAACAAGAATCAGTGACCTCGGAGATACTTCGCTCAACTTGATCGGGCGTCTGCACCTAGGCGATTTAACCCCCGACGAGGCTCGCGACGCCATCGCTCATAAGCTGGTGGATGGCCACTTTCTCGTAAATCCACAGGTGTCAGTGCTCATTCAGGAGTACGGAACGCAAGGCGTGTCCGTGCTGGGAGAAGTTCAGAAGCCGGGTGTTTACTCTGTCTTGGGAAATCGCAGCCTGCTCGACGTCATTTCCCAGGCCGGCGGGACGACGATGTATGCCGGTTCAACTGTAACTGTCAAACGGAATTCCGATAGCACATTGCTTACGGTCCCTCTGACAAGAAACGCGAAAAACACACTGACATCTGACGTACGCCTGCAACCAGGAGATAAAGTCTTCATCCCGCGTGCGAGCTTGGTGTACGTCCTTGGGGATGTCGGCCGGCCAGGCGGTTTTCTCATGCAGAACGCAGGCCGTATGACCGTATTGCAGGCGTTGGCATTGGCGGGTGGCCAGACTCGCACCGCGTCCATGGATCACACCCGTCTGATTCACAAAACGGACTCCGGTTACACGGATACTCAGGTCTCCTTGAAGAAGATCATGAATGGCCACGAGCCCGACACGGAACTCCAGGCGGAAGACATATTGTACATTCCGAATAGCGTTGCAAAGTCATTAATTTACCGTACCGCACCTAGCATCTTTCAAAGCGCAAGCAGCGCTGCCATCTACGGAGCTATTTTCTAGTACAACTTAAGGATGGACCCAAAAACTCGCATGGCGAGGTTCAGGCAAAGCAGAATAAGCAAAATGTTGATTTCACGTCGTGGAGATTGCCGGGATCATCGTAGTCCTAACCGATTCCAAGATTTGTGGCGATCTGTTGGAGGCTATGACCTCGCTCCCTCACAATTGCAGAACCTGTGCGCGGTCTACCGAGATCTTCGGACGGCCCAACTTCTTGCCGTTCGCTCGCGCATTCCGAATTCCCGCAGTTACTCGTTCCCGTATCAGCTCGCGCTCAAGTTGTGCGACGGCCGACACGATTGTTGAATAAGGCCTGCCCCAATGGAGGTACTTGTGTCCACATTTTCCTGGTAGCTTATGAACTGAATGCCCAGCGAACGGAATTCCTCAAGTGCGGTGAGCAGGTGTTTGGTAGAACGCGCAAATCGGTCAAACCGCCAGACCACGATTGCGTCAAACTGCCGTTTGCGGGCGTCGTCCATTAGTTTGTTAAGCTCTGGGCGTGACTACAACTGAGGCCATGTGAGAGTAGCGGGCAAGGGCTTTTGTTAGCATCCAAGCAGTTTCAGCCAGCCTGCTGAGGAGAATCGGTTATGCGACATCGAATCTTCGAAGGTGCTGGTCAATCATTCAAAGGTAGAAACGCTCAATCTCCAAGGCATCTGAGCCGCGTCCAACTCAACTTCTGCGGGAACAATTTGGGAACAATAGTGCCCAAACACCGCCTAATATCACGTAACAAGACAGAGGCAAAAGCAAGACAAGTCAACAGGATACATGGTTTAACTCTCGGTTGACACGGTAGAGGTCTGCGGTTCGAGGCCGCACGGGCCTACCATCTTATTCCTGTCATTTCGATGAGCTTAGCGGTTTTCTGTGGCCCGCGTGGCGAAATTTCCGCACCGCTCTCCGTACCGCTGAAACTGCCTCCAATGGCTAGCTAGCCTTCGTTGTTGCGGGTTCCGATTTCTGTTTATTCCTTTTCCGCGATTCGCTGGATTTGCTCTTCCGAGAAGCGAAGCCATCGCCCCTTTTTGGGGTACACCATTCTGCGGATCGTCGCGTAATCCATTTTGTCGATGTCGTGCTCGTCGCACGGCTGAAGCTCCGGAGAATCGGTCTGACGGTTGATTTCTTCCACGAGCCTCTTTTCTTCATCGGGGTTATGCGGAGGTTTGGGCATATCTCTTATCTCGCGCCAGCGCGGCAGATATCTATCCCACAAGCGCGTCACTAGGAAGGTGGTATCTTCCGGCGGATACGCGGCAAAATGAATCAGGCCCGTTTTCAATACGTCCTCAGGCAGAGATTCGTAATGCGCTACGAGTTTCGTCAAATCCTCCTTGAGTTCAATCCCGTTGACGAATGTTTGCTCCGACGTAAGGAAGAGCGGGACGATCTCGGCATGAAAATTGTCTTTGGACGTAAAAACAGAACAAAACGGCAGATAGTAGAGGTATGCGAGATCAATTTTGTGACTCGGCTTCACGTTCCGCAGCAGATGCGTCGGCAGCACGAGGCAGAAGAATATGTTGATCGTGAGCATGAACACAAAATACGGCAGATGTTCCCGAATCGGCGGTCTGCGCCTACGTATCCAGTCGCCCAAGACGTAATCAATGGTTTCAGGCGCACCCAAGAGGTTTAATCCGAAGGTGAAAAGCCATTCCGGGTCCATGCTGTCAATGATCGTGTCGGCGATTTGTTTTGCGTCCGCCAACGATTTTGGCTTCCGCCAATGGCCGAGTTCACTCATGACATGCCTTGCCATCGCGTCCAGGTCTATCGCGGTAAGCGCGGTGCGCCATTGCTTGGCGATATTGCGCTCCAGATCGAGAAATTCTCTTTTTTCCCATCGGCTGACCGCTTCCGCTTCAGGACTCCGCTCGAAAACAACTCCCTTTTTATCACCGAGCTGAACGTGCTTCCCGCCAGCGAGCATTACCCGGCCATGTACGGTCTTTAGATTGAACCGTCCCGCCAACTCGCCTCGCAAAATATTCGAGTGGTGAATGTTGGGGTAAGACTGCGATTCAGGTGTTCGGATCGCAAGAGACCCAACCAATTGCTCCGGCGTGCTCTTACTGCGGATGGCTTTTTCCAAATCGGCGAGGCACTCTACGAAAAACAGCGGAGTGATATTCGA
>JAOAPW010000024.1 GCA_025463105.1 Candidatus Acidiferrum typicum
TGTTTGAGGCACAGATGGCGCATCCCTATTTTCCTGTCGATATCAGCGCCATGTCAGCGCGACGCAATTTTACCGAAGTCGGCGGAGGAGATCAGTTTGACGTCCCGGGCGCGCGCATCAAGGCGACGTGGCTGAACCATCCACAAGGCTGCCTGGGGTTTCGCTTTGACACATCGGCCGGATCGATCGTCTATGCCACTGATAACGAGCCGGGAGATCCGAAGTTCGACCGGAGCCTTCGGCAACTCGCGGCGGGCGCGGATATTTTCATCAACGATGCCCAGTTCACTCCCGAACAATTAGCCGCTACACGCAAGGGGTGGGGACACTCTTCCTGGCTTGAGGGCGTGAAAATCGCGGCGGAAGTGGGCGTAAAAAACCTGGTCCTGTTTCATCATGATCCGGATTCAAGCGATAAGAACGTCGACAGCATTCTGCGCGAAGCTCGAGATAAATTTTCCAATGTGTGGGCTGCCGCCGAAGGAATGGTGATGACTCTAGGCGGCGCCAATCTGGACGTCGTGATTCCCGCGGTGCGCGAAGGCCTCCGCCGCGACACGCATTTCCGTGCCACGGTCACTGGCTTCACCGCTGCCGGTATGGCGTTTGAAGAAGAGACTGTGATCAGCGACTTGAGCCTGCATGGCGCGCTGATTTACCTGGATCACAGTCCGAAGCTGCAGTCCGAACTGCAAGTCCAGCTCGATAATCCTGGAGTAGGCGGCGCAAAGGACGGCCCCCTGCGCCTGCGCGGTTATGTCGTCCGGATCGAACCCGAAGCCGAAAAAGATCGCACAGCGGTAGGCATCGTGTTCACCGAATAGCCGCCTTTTTCTCACGGGATTAGTCTGTGAGGACCATCATGTCCGCCAAAGAGAAGAGCCGCCGTTATACTCGAGTTGAGCTGCCGAACGGAATGCTGGTGGCTTGGGAACATTACGGCATTCGCAAGGTTTCCCGCGTGCAAGTATTGGCCCTGGGCGGCCTCTTCATTGCAACTCCTGCGCCTCCTCCGGTCGGAGATGTGATCCAGTTGATTTTCGAAGTGCCTGGCGGCGATGTTCGCGCGCGAGCGATGATCCGCGATTCTCAGCCGGGCAAAGGCATGGGCATTGAATTTACAGGCATGAATACGGAGGCGCGTGCGCGCTTGAACCAATTGATGAAAGTTTTGTCGAGAGACGTTGGCGATCGTCCCTCGCGGCAAATTAAGTCTTCACCTTTGCGGAAACAAGAATGACTCAAACATGTCGGCGCGCGCCTTGTGATCCGAGGCGATGACCTGAAGCAAGTCCGTGACAGAGATCATTCCCAGATAGCGGCCCGACTCTTCCACCACCAGCAGATGAAAGACGCTGTGTTTCTCCATCAGTCGCAAACATTCATCAAGCGCCATTTCCGGCCGCACGATCACCAGTCCTCTCGACATGATTTCCGAAACGTGCATCCATGCGGGACACTTGTTCTCTGCCGCGACTTTATTTGAAATATCGCTATGCGATACAACGCCGGCGAGTTGACCAGCTGTATCCATCACACCAACAGATCGCACCTGGTGTTCGCGCAGATACCGGGCCACCTCGTGCACGGTCGCGTCCTCTTGAACGGAAAAAATGTCGCGTCGCGATTGGACTAAATCCAGGACCTTCATCGGACACCTCCTGAGCGGTGGGCTATGATTCGCATCCTAGACCTACTCCAACGTGATGAGCAACTGAATTCGGTCTCCTAATCGCAATGGCAAATTCACGCTGAAACAGACCGGATTGGGGAATCAGAAGGGAAGCGGTAAACTAGGGTTGAATTGATATTTTTCCGAAAGAGAATTGAGGCCGCACGCGGCCCTCTTTGCGGGTTGATTGCAACGAAAGGGAATTTTCGATGAATATGATGCGGCTGAAGATCATCGCAACTGTATTGGTGGCTGTCTTTTTGATTGCCCAATTCGTGCAACCCAAGCGAACCAATCCGCCCGTCGTCGCGTCACGATCGCTCCAGGCGCATGTGCAAGTGCCCCAGGATGTTTTGCCAATTTTGAACAAGGCTTGCGGCGATTGTCATTCCAGCCAGACCGTGTGGCCCTGGTACAGCCATGTCGCCCCTCTATCCTGGATGGTAGTCGACGACGTCAACACGGGCCGAAGTCATATCAACTTTCAGGATTGGGAGGCCCAAGTAAATCCAAAGGAAGCCGGCGAGCACCTGAGCCTGATTTGTAAAGAAGTGCGGGACAAAGGGATGCCCCCATTTACTTATCGGTTGATGCACAAAGATTCGCGACTCTCAGATCAGGACATAGATAAGCTGTGTTCCTGGTCGCAATCGGTCGGCGCGCCGTTGGAAACAGAGGGGGACCACCATCATTAAGCAAGGACCAAGCCAATATTTGGAACTTCTATGCACCGGACGGGAAATGATTTTCCCTTGGGTCATGCCCAGAGTCGCCAATGCCGAATAGACACTCCTATTAGTTCTGATACCAAAGAGACCGCAAGCTTTTTGTTATTAAACACTTAGATTTTCGTTGCAGGGAACTCCCCGCACAATTTGACTGCCAAAACACCACAAAGTTTGGCTTGTTGTGTGCACTTGATAAATCCGGGGGCCTCTGCCGCAGAGGCACAAACTAAATTTATGGTAGCCACTGCTGTTTCGAGTTCGGGCATGTCCGATCGAACGAGTTTTCTTCCTCCCGCCTCCATTATTTTTGGTTCCTCACTGTTGATGCAAGCAATCCAGCAGAAGGTAGAAAAAGTTGCTTCTTCCGGCGTACCGATTTTGATTCAAGGGGATAGCGGCACCGGCAAGGGCGTGTTGGCTCGATACATCCACAATCGCTCCGTGGCGCCCGACGCGGCGTTCGTTAAAGTAAATTGTGCGGCAATTCCGGGCTCCCTGCTGGAAAGCGAGCTATTTGGCTACGAAAAGGGGGCCTTCACAGGCGCTTATTCCTCCAAGGCAGGCCGGGTCGAGCAAGCACACGGAGGCACTTTATTCCTCGATGGGATCGACGAAATCGACATGTCGCTGCAGGCCAAACTGTTGCAGTTGCTCCAGGACGGTCAGTTCAGCAGAATTGGCGGACAGGAGGACATGCACGTTAAACTGCGCGTCATCTGCGCCACAAATCGTGATCTCGAGCAGAAAATCGTGAATGGACGCTTTCGCCAGGACCTTTTTTACCGCATCAATGTTGTGAACATACAACTGCCCTCCTTACGGGGCCGCAGCGGAGATATTGGGAGCATGGTCGCCCATTTCCTTGAGGCTCACCGTACCCGTCACAACGTTCAAGTACGGCCGCTCTCTTCCGCGGTGATGAAGCTGCTGGAACGGCATCCGTGGCCGGGGAATATTCGTGAACTCGAAAATCTTATCGAGCGCTACGTGATACTGGGTTCTGAAGACGCTGTATCGAGCGAGTTGTTGAGCTGGGAGCAAAGTCATGCGGTATCTGAGATTCCGGCTGATGGCCAAATCCATTTGAAGAAAGTGACCCGCCAGGCTGTTCATGAACTCGAGCGCAAAATTATCCTCAGCGTGCTGGAAGCAAATCGCTGGAATCGCAAGCGCACTGCCAGCGCTTTAAAAATCAGTTATCGAGCTTTGCTCTATAAAATACGTCGCGCCGGGCTACCCTCAAAACGTACATTGACAAATACCTCAGTAATAGCACGGCCCTTTGTAGCGAAAGGCGATTAAGTCTTACTTTTGCCCATTCTTGTAAATAATTGATTCTTAAACGCTTACAGTTAACCCTCCAAGAGCCGTAACTCAATCGAGGAAAACGATTACCACAATGTGGTAGCTGATGACCTAAAGGGTCGGAATCCTCGGGTGTGCCGGGACTTCCCGCATTCCTTGCTATCTCTTTTAAAATAGACCAAATAGAACGAATTTAAGTGCGTTGTAACTTAGGGCGTCAGCATGGCCCATACGTTGCTCTTTCCACTACGCTATCCATGTGGCTGGTCGCTTTTCCTTAACTTGGGCTGTCTACAAAAAAGAGGTGGAATGGTTACTCGGAGTAATGGAAACCTGCTTTCGGAAGGAGGATTGGCTCCTCGGGGGGGGATGAATCAATATTTTGTCCCTGGCGCGAGTCCTTCGATGCGCGCGCTCGAGCTATCGATTGCCGATATTGCCCCCACCGACATTCCAGTGCTTTTAGTCGGAGAAAGCGGCACTGGAAAAGAAATAATAGCGCTGGAGATTCATCGCCTTTCGGAGCGATCGAACGGCGCGTTCGTCAAATGCGGCTGCGCGGGACTGACTGCCGAATCGCTCATGGCGCGCCTGAATTGCGGAGACCGCGGCACGGGAGACGGGGAAACGGCCGGATCGCTTTTCCTGGACGAAGTCAGCAATCTGGATTTGGCTAGCCAATCGCGTTTGCTCGACTTGTGGCCCGACGGCGCGAGCGTGAATTCGCAGAACTGTGTTCGCTTGCGGATCATATCCTCGACGACGCGAAGCCTCGAACATGAGATGCGCAGCGGGCGCTTCCGCCAGGAACTTTATTATCGAATCAGCGGCGTCAGTTTACATTTACCGCCGCTGCGCCAGCGCAAGGAAGACATTTCAGGATTACTCGAATTTTTCCTTAGGAAATATGCCTCGCTGTTCGGCTGGCCGGAACCGCAATTGAGTTCTGCAACGATGGACCTGCTGATGAGACATTCCTGGCCGGGCAATATCCGCGAGCTTGAAAACGTCGCACGAAAAATTGTCGCTCTGGGAAATGAACAGCTGGCAACCAGTGATTTACAGAATGGCTCAGGCCTGAAAGGGCCCGAGCTTGCGCAAAGTTCATCTTTCGGAAACGGCCAGTCCCTGAAAGTAGCATCTCGGGAGGCGTCGCGTCGCGCCGAACGAGCGATGATCCTGAAGCAGTTGGAACTGACTCGCTGGAACCGCAAGAAGACAGCCCGGGACCTGCAAATCAGTTATAAGGCACTGCTTTATAAGCTTAAACAATTGGGGCTCGACGGCTCCAGCAATTCTGACGGCCAATGAGGAGAGTTAAGATGAACAGGAAAATAATTCTTTTTTCCGTGATCGCACTGACTGCCGCAGCAATGACGAATGCGGCGCAGCAAGACAAGAAAAATGAAAAAAAGGAATCGACAGTCGCGGCAACCCGCAATGATGCCGCGCCGCCCGTGGATAACGCAACAACGCCAATTGCGGCGACCACGGATCCCGCGTATCTGATCGGGCCGGAGGATGTGCTGGACGTCAGCGTCTGGAAAGAGCCCGATGTGAGCCGTGTCGTGCCGGTGCGCCCTGACGGACGAATTTCGCTTCCTTTGATCAATGATGTACAGGCTGCCGGATTGTCGCCGCAACAGCTAGCGGGATCGGTATCGGAGAAATTGAAGAAGTATCTGAACGGGCCGCAGGTAACGGTCATCGTCACGGCTATTAACAGCCAGCGGGTTTTCGTCGTTGGAGAGGTTCTTCGCGCGGGAGCATTTCCCATGCTGCCGGGAATGACCGTTTTGCAGGCACTGTCAAGCGCAGGGGGATTCACGACGTTTGCCGACGTGAAAAAAATTCACGTGGTTCGGCTGCGCAACGGCAAGCAAGTCGAAATTCCATTTAATTATCGGGACGTCCTCAAGGGTGACAACTCAGAGCAAAACATCAAGTTGCAACCGGGCGACACCATCGTCGTCCCGTAAGGGGTAAGAGGATGAAAATGCGACAGAAATCAATTTGGATGACCGCGGCTTTCGTGGTTGCTGCGATGCTAGGCGTCAGATCCGCCCGTGCGCAAAACCAGAAGAGTGGCGCTCCCTCTTCGACAAATCCGGGTTCAAGCAGTGGCTACGGCGGCATGCCTGTTCCCGCCGCGCGTGGTGTCGGCTCGGCGTATGACGCTCAGCCGTACGATCCTGCGCAAGTCGAGCCGGATACGAATACACTTTCCGGTGCGGAAAATTTCGGCGTTGGCTCACTCCAACAGGCGCGCAACATTTTTGATCCTTCCATTACCGTCAGCTCGTGGGGACAGAGCGGGGTACCCGGCACCAATGGACAAACGGGACTTCACGCGACGTCCTTGATTGGAGGCGGCCTGAACTTCAACCGAATCTGGGGCCGCTATCAATTTACGACCAGCTACAGAGGCGGCGAAAATCTTTATTATGGATTTCAGAAGAATATGCCGTTTCACGACCTGGTGGTCTCACAAGATATAGCATGGCGGCGTTGGCGTCTCCATCTTCGTGACGATTTCGCCGCCGCACCGGGCGCGTCATTCGCCGAAAGCGGCATGGGAGGACCCGGTCTTGTCGGGCAATTTTCCTCCACCTTGGGAAATTCGCTGACTACTGTCGCTCAAAGATTTCAGCCGAGTGAGACGATCCAGACCAACCAGGCGATGCGCTACCGGAACACGGCGTTGGGCGAAGCCGAGTATTCTTTTAGTCGGCGTTCCGTATTTACCTTTTCCGGTTCGTACGGGCTATTGCACTTCACCGACGCAGGCTACATCAACAGCCACATGATTAATGCGCAAGCGGGTTATGACTACCTGCTGGATCCGAAAAACTCGATTGCTGTCCTCGGAAGCTACGGCAAAATTGATTACACGGGAACCGCGATTTCGACGTCGGATTATGTGGCCGACCTCGCCTTTGGCAGAAAGATTACTGGACGACTGGCTTTTCAGATAGCCGCTGGTCCGGAGCAAATCCATGTGTCCGGCGCCGGAAACGGCAGTTTCCAGCTTTGGACGTCGTCAGTCAACAGTGCTCTGACCTACGAGCGCCGCCGCTCCGGACTGTCTGTAAACTTTGTGCGAGGACTCAGCGGAGGCTCGGGCGTATTATTCGGTGGGAAAAGCAATGCGTTTAGTGGAGCGGTCCATCATCAGTTCTCAAGATTCTGGTCGGGTTCGGCGAATGGGGGCTACGCGCTCAATACCAGCCTTGCTCCTGCCGGCGCGGTCACGACCAACTTCCACACCTGGTTCATGGGCGCTAACCTGGGACATCAGATGGGACGCCATGCCGAAGTTGGCTTCAACTATAGCGTGGTGAAACAGGACAATCCCGCGGTTTGCCCGATTGTCGGAGGATGCGGCACAGCGACGCTTCAACAATTGTTCGGCATGACCGTAAACTGGCATCTGCGCCCGATTGAGTAAACTGAGTAATAAGGATCCGGGCTATTCAACGGATTGCTGGCACCAGCTAGCCGAATGAGAGCATAATTATTATGATAGTGGAGACCGGCATTCGCGATTTTCAACTGCAGCCTGAGGCCACTTTGAATGTATAAGAAGTTCTTCGGACTCAAAGAAAATCCGTTCAACGTCAATCCGGACCCGCGCTATTTATTCCTGACGCATAATACGCAGGAAGCGCTGGCTTGCTTGACCTACGGCATTGAGACCCGCAAGGGCTTTATCCTATTGACTGGCGAAGTCGGCACCGGGAAAACCACCCTCATCAACAAGTTGCTCGAATGGCTGCACAAAGAGCGCGTTTCAACCGCTTTTGTCTTCAACCCTCGGCTCAGCGTCTCGCAGTTCTTCGATTTCATGATGGCCGATTTCGGTATCCCCTGCGACTCGCGGCAAAAGGGCCAAATGCTCCTCAAGCTGAATCAGTGGCTTCTGGAGCGTTATCAGGCGGGTGAACGCGCCGTATTGATCGTCGACGAGGCGCAAAATCTCTCACCGCAAATGCTGGAAGAAATACGGCTCCTGACGAACCTGGAAACTTCCACCGAAAAATTGCTGCAGATCGTGCTCTCGGGACAACCTGAGCTGGAACAAAAACTCAACCAGCCGCAACTCCGGCAACTCCGCCAGCGCATCACGCTCCGCGCCAAGACGCGCCATCTTACTCTCGAGGAGACTCAAGGATACATCCACGAACGCCTGCGCATTGCCGGAGCGGAAAATACGGATATTTTTGAGCCGGAAGCTATTGCCGCCGTGCATCGCTTCGCTCGCGGAATTCCCAGAGTCACCAATCTGTTATGCGAACACGCCCTGGTCAGCTCCTACGTGGACCAGCGCAATCCAGTCCCCCCGGAGATCGTGGTAGAAGTGGCCCGCGATTTCGACCTTTACACAATTGAACCCACACAGCAGTCGCCTGCCCAGCCCTTTTTGAATTCAACCAATTGAGATCATCCTAAATTGATCGAATCGCTCCTGCAGGCCCTGAATACCCTCGTGGACCGCCTGAATCAAGCCGAAGCTTCCGCCGCCTCAACGACGGCGAATCAGGATCGCGAAAGAAAAACCTGAAGGAATTTTTTGATTCGGTATTCCGATTGAAAGTCGGAATGTTTTGCTGGCCTTGATCGGTCATTCTTTCGTGTCAATCAAGAGCGGTAATGTGGATTATTTCAGAGCCATCCTTGGCCGATTCAGTCATCGGTTTTTAGAGCACTTTTTCAGGATGGATGAGATAATCGAACTACGCGGAGGGGCTGCGATGGCCATCGTTTCTGGAAGCGTAATAGTACAAGATCCCGAAATCCGCAGCGGAGAGCCGGTCTTTCGGGGAACGCGTGTCCCTTTCCAGACGCTGCTTGATTATTTGGAGGGCGGAGAAACGCTGGATGAATTCCTAAAGCAATACCCTGGAGTCAGCCGCGAGAATGCCATTGCGGCATTGGAAGAAGCAAAGTCACTTATGCTGGCCCGATTCGCGAAATGAAAATCCTGATCGACGAATGTCTTCCAGATGCACTCAAAGAAAATCTCGACGCGCTGGGTCACGAGTGGCAGACCGTCCGAAAAGCAGGTTTTGGGTCGAAGAAAAACGGGGAACTCCTTACGCTTGCTGACGCCCAGTGGGACGTATTACTCACTAGCGATCGAAATATCAACTACCGGCAGAATATGACTGGGCGGCGTGTCTCGATCTTGATTCTTTGCGCGAAATCAAATCGCATGAAGGATTCGTTACCGCTTATGTCGGCGTGCGCTAAAGCTTTGGATTCTATTGAGGCTGGCAAGATAGTCGAGATAGGGCCGCTTTAACCAAATCGTCGAGCGCGCACCATCCAGCCGCCGACTATTCGTGAACGAAATTCCTCTCCGTCAGAGAGTCAATTGAACAAGTTATATCGCAGGATGCACCAGAGCGTAGAAAGTCCGTCTTTCCAGGTGATTTTTTTGCCTTCGGCATAGGTGCGGCCGGCATAGGAGATGGAGACTTCATAGATC
>JAOAPW010000028.1 GCA_025463105.1 Candidatus Acidiferrum typicum
GAAGGACCCGATGACGAACTGCCCCGGTCTCACGGTCCCGACCGCGCTGCCTACCTCCTCGATGATGCCGCAGTACTCGTGTCCCATCGGCGTGGGTTGGTTCACCGGACTAATGCCGCGATAGCTCCACAGGTCCGATCCGCAGACGCATGTAGCCTCGAGCCGGATGATGGCATCAGTTGGCTTGGTGATTTTTGGTTCGGAGACTTCCTCTAAACGGATGTCCCCGGTTCCATAGAGCACGGTTCCTCGCATGGTTGATCTCCTTCTTTAGCGCATGACGTAGCCGCCGTCGATTGAGATCGACTGGCCGGTAACGTAGCTCGCGGCTGAGCTGCAGAGCCACAGGACAGCATCGGCGATCCCCTCGGGCCGCCCCATCCGTCCCATCGGCACGAAGGTATTCAGCATCTTATTCAACTCTTCTCCCTGACCTTCAGCGATCATCTTGTCGGACATGGGCGTCTGAATCATGCCTGGGCAGACGGCGTTAACGCGAATGCCACGCGTTGCATATTCGAGAGCAGCGCTCTTGGTGAATCCGATCACTCCATGCTTTGCGGCATGGTAGGTCCCGCGCCGGGCACCGCCTATAAGACCTCCAAGTGAAGAGCAATTGACGATAGCTCCGCTTCCTTGCTTGCGCATCTGCTGCAGTTCGAACTTCATGCAGCTCCAGACACCGCGCAGGTTGATCCCCATAATTCGGTCATAGTCATCGCGGGGAGAGTCGGCCGTTTCGGCGAGGACATTTTGAACGCCGGCATTGTTGTAGGCGGCATCAAGCCGCCCGAAAGTAGCGACAGTCTGCTGAACCATTGCTTCTACCTGGGCATCATCAGCCACGTCACAACGAACCGCAAGCGTCTTGTGACCCTTATCGGCAAGCTCTTTGGCTGCGGCTTGCACTGCCTTCTCATTCCAGTCTGCCAACACCACAGACGCACCTGATTCTGCGAATGCCTTCGCCGTGGCAAGACCCAACCCAGATGCTGCGCCCGTCACGAGCGCCACTTTGTTTTCAAACGAGATGTTCATGATGATCTCCTCACCTTATTGTTGTTGCTCTCTCTCACTTCATGAGCCGGTACTGCTCGCCGGTGACCTTCTCTAGCCAGTTCACCGCTGTACCCTCCAGTAGCTCCTGGAACGCGATGTGCGTCATGGTTGTGCTTGGCGTTGCGCCATGCCAGTGCTTGACGCCAGAAGGAATCCAAACGACGTCTCCTTTGCGAATCACCTGAACAGGGCCGCCCCATTGCTGAACCCAGCCGACACCATCTGTCACGATCAAGATCTGGCCAAGCGGATGGGTGTGCCAAGCCGATCGCGCTCCGGGCTGGAATGTAACCTGGCCGCCGCTCGACCGGGCTGGTTCCTTCGCGTCGAAAAGAGACTGAACGCGAACCGTGCCCGTGAAGCGATCCGGAGCGCCTGCGATGACCTTTTGCGAGCTCGTCGGCGTAATTGAGATCTGCGTGCTGCCACTCTGTGCAATTCCAATGACCGGCATAGCCGCCAGAGACAGAGCTGCGCAGGTAGAAAATAACTTCCTCATGGTCGGGAGCCCTTTCTTGTACCTTCCAAGGTTATCCAGCAAAGCATCCGGGGCGCTTTCCCGATCCTGCCCATTCTTTGCCTAATCCTGCTTGGAGTCTAAATTTCGTGCACACGTCGGCTTTTCTAGCAGTACGCTAGTGAGGAGGAATGAATGGGCTATGGCGAGAGGGATAAAGATAGTTGAGGCTGGCGATCCGGCAGTAATCGAGATGAGGAAATCTTTGGCAAAGCGCATAGCGGCGCTTGCCGGTAAGGCGGGAGAGCATTCCACCGGTATATCCGGACTGAGTCTCTTCTACCGAACGACGCCAACTCCCTGCTATCGGGCTTCATACGAGCCGAGTCTCTCCATCTTTGTGCAGGGACGGAAGCGCATCAATCTCGGAGGTACTGAGTATCTTTGTGATGAATCGTCGTTCCTGTTGTCGTCGATCGATGTGCCTGCACAAAGCCAGATCGTAGAGGCTTCAGAAAAAGTGCCCTTGCTCTGTATGTACCTAAGGCTAGACATGCCTACGGTGCGTGAGGTTCTGAGCAGGGACGACCTGCCAGATGCCACAACCTCATCCCACCGTCGCGGCTTAGCGGTCGGCGAAACGACCGTCGGATTGCTAAACGCTTGTAGTCGGCTGCTTGAACTCCTCGACACGCCTGAGGACATTCCGTACATGAGCCACTTGATTCAGCGTGAGATTGTGTACCGTATTCTGCGGACACCTCAGGCAGAACGACTCCGCGCCATCGCGACGAGTGGTGACCTCGGTCAAAGAACAACGAGAGCTATCGCGTGGCTGAGAGCCAACTTTGCCAAGCCTTTGCATATGGAAGAACTCGCGGCGGTCGCGCGGATGGGAGTTTCAACTCTCCACCATCAATTCCGCGCTCTTACCGCAATGAGCCCGCTGCAGTATCAGAAACAGCTGCGGCTCCAGACCGCGCGTCAGCGAATGCTGATGGACGGTCTCGATGCTACAACCGCTGCGTACGAGGTCGGCTACGAGAGTGTGAGTCAATTCAGCCGCGAGTACAGTCGATTCTTCGGCCAACCGCCCTTACGTGATGTCAAAGCCCTGAGAGATAGCAATGGAGTGATCAATGTCGCTTAATCAGGCCACCAGTTAGAACTGGACCTCAATCAGTCCTCATAAAACGCGCTTCTTGTCATTCACCCCGGGATTGTCGACGTGCTCAGCTATGATCAACTTCGGTATTTAGTTTTCGTGGTTGCTTTTTCCTATAGGGTTTGTGTGGTTGCCGGTTCCTGCCCTGGATTCGACATAAGATCGACCGACCGAGACACAGCGCGAAATCGCCAGAATTGAGAATGATCGCTAGCAGCAAATTTTTGCCTGCATTCCATCCATCCCTTCTTTGGCAATGATGGGGACCATGATCAGCGCGGCGATTGGGTCCGCCCACCACCAGCCTAGTCCGGCATTGAGAAGAAGCCCGGCTAGCAAAATGACCGACAAGTAGACACAGAAATCGGTCTGCCTGGCATCGGCACGCATGGCAGCACTCGACAGCGATTTTCCCACCTTCTTTTTGGCGCGAGACAGCAGCGGCATCACAATGAGGGAAACACACGCCAAGACTATTCCGGGGATGCTGTAGTCAGGTTGTTTTCTGCTTACGAGATCGGAGATAGATTCGTATCCAACATACATGGACAGAGCGATGAAGCAAGCGCCCACAACCCTCAGGCTGATTTTCTCGTTCCGCTCCCGCCTCTGCTCATCAGCATCAACGGACATCCTCCAGAGCAAGGTGCTCCCCGACGTGACCTCAATGAAGCTGTCAATTCCGAAGCCCAGGAGCGAGATGCTCCCGGCCATCGCCCCGGAGACTACCGCCACCAGCCCCTCCAGGGTATTCCACGCGATCGTGAAGTATTCAAGTCGCCTTCCGTGCTCGGCCAATGCGTGACGGTTCAGCGCAAGTTCAGACATGAAGGCATCGTAACAAATTCTCGTTTCTCCTAATCCGCCGAATATTTCAGGAGGCCAGGTAGCATCACCGGTAACTCCCCAAGTGCGCACGCGGTTTTGGCCGCACAGCCCTTGACATCCTGTTATTGTGCCGGCTTGTCGGCCGCTGGTGTGACCGAAGCGACGGTCACCACATCCCCGGACACGCTGCCCTTCACTGTCACTCTCGCGCCAGCGAGCTTATCGAGTTCTGCTTCATGGCCTTCCAGCGTGTAAACCTTGTCTCCCGCAACCAAGGCATACTTCATGCCTTGCTTAACGCACATCCTGGCGCACTCGGCAGGACTCTTATCCTTGGCCATATGCTTGGCCCCGCACATCGAATCGCTCACGACTCCAGTCAAGGTCTTCGTGCCGGCCGATTTGCCATTGGCCGGAGCACTGGAACGCATTTCCATTTGAGCGGCCACGAGCATGGTGGAAAGTATAAGAAATGCAAAGGTGTTTACTGGTGTTTTGGTCATTTGAATCCTCTCTCTTAGTCGGGTTGAAGTTGTACTAGTCACATCACAAATCAGTTGACTCGAATCCTTTGAATGCCATAAATCCGTTATTCCTCCACCTCCGGCCGCAGCGTGCCCCGCCGCAGCGACCGTTCCTTCATCAGCACGAAAAATACCGGAACCAGAATCAGTACGTGAATGGTGGACGTGATCATCCCGCCGACCATGGGGGCGGCAATCGGCTTCATCACATCCGAACCGATACCGCTCGCCCAGAGGATTGGAATCAAGCTGGCGAGCACCGCGCTGACCGTCATCAGCTTGGGTCGAAGCCGTTGCACCGCTCCCTCAATGGCCGCCTCGTGAATGTCGGCTTCGGTAAGCGGACGATCCAAAGCAATACGCTTATCGAGAGATTCGTGCAGATATACCACCATCACGACCCCGGTTTCGACGGCGATGCCAAACAACGCGATATAACCGACCCACACAGCCACGCTGAAGTTGTAGCCAAGCAGCCACTGCAAGATCAACCCACCGGTCATGGCGTAAAAGGTCGGAAAGATCAGCACCATCGCCTCCGTTAGCGAATGGAAAACCATATAGAGCAGCATGAAGATCACGAAGAACACCACCGGCAAAATAAGTTTCAGGCGCTCTTTCGCGCGCAGTTGGAACTCGTATTCACCCGACCACTGATAGGTGTAGCCCGCGGGCAATTGCAACTTTTGGCGAAGCATTTGGCTCGCATGGTTTACGAAACCGCCGTAATCGGTAGTGTTCAGGTCAATGTAGATGTAGCCGGTCAATTGGCCATCTTCGTCGCGGATCATGGCCGGACCGCGCGAGAACGACACTTTGGCCACTTCAGAAATTGGAATCTGGGCGCCGGAAGGGGTCGCAATCAAAACCCGGTTGAGCTCTTCGATATTGTCGCGGAAGTCGCGGTGGTAGCGTACATTGATTGGGTAGCGTCGGCGTCCTTCAATATTTTCGGCAACATTCATGCCTCCAATACCCGACTCAACCGCTTGTTGAACGTCGGCGATGGTCAAGCCGTACTTGGCCGCCTCAGGACGATTGGCTTCTACGTTGATGTAAAAGCCTTGCGAAACCCGCTCGGCGAAAATCGAACGCACCTGCGGCAACCCCGAGAGAATCTGTTGCACTTGTGCCCCGAGTTGCTGGATCTGCTCCAGATTCGTGCCCTGGAGCTTCATGCCGACCGGTGTCTTGATTCCGGTTAGCGCCATGTCGAGCCGGTTTTCGACAGGCATCGTCCAGGTGTTGGTGAGACCTGGGAACTGAAGCTTGGCGTCCATTTCCCCAATGAGCTTTTCCTGGGTCATGCCCGGCCGCCATTTCTCCCGCGGCTTGAGCATCACGGTGGTGTCGTACATATCAAGCGGAGCATTGTCGGTTGCGCTGTCGGACCGTCCGACGGCACCGAAAACCGTCTCCACTTCTGGAAAGGATCGGAGCATCCGGTCTTGCTCCTGCAAAAGCTGAGACGCTTGTGTGATCGAAATCCCAGGCAACGCCGTAGGCATGTACAGCGAAGAACCCTCAAACAAGGGCGGCATGAATTGACTGCCCAGCCTGAACATCAAGGGAAACGTCACCAACAGAAACGCCAGGTTCACTAGCAAGGTCGTCTTTCGATATTTCAAGCACAGCCGGAGCACAGGCAAATAGACCGCTTGTGTCAGTCTTGAAATCGGGTTTGCCGACTCCGGTCGCAGCTTTCCCCGAATGAAAATGACCATGAGGATGGGAACCAGGGTGATGGCCAACAAGGACGAAAACCCCACGGCCAGAGTCTTCGTCCACGCCAGTGGACGGAACATGCGGCCTTCCTGGGCTTCCAGCAGGAACACGGGGAGAAAAGAGACCACTATGATAAGGAGGGAAAAGAACAGCGCAGGGCCCACCTGCTTGGCGGCGTCGATGAGAATACGCACTCGCTCCCGTTCAGCGACCTTCTTCGTGTGTTTAATTGCGCGCGCATCGTACTCTTTATCAAGCACTGGTGCATTCGAGTAATTGGTCTCCCCGGATGCTTCCGCTCCTGTCGGCGGGCGTTCGGAAAGATGTCTATATCCGTTTTCCACCATCACGATGGCGGCATCCACCAAAACCCCAATCGCCAATGCCAGCCCGCCGAGGGACATGATGTTCGAGCTGACGTGCAGGTAGTACATGGGGACGAACGAGATCACGAGCGCAATGGGCAACGTGAGAATTGGGATCAGCGCCGATCGAAAGTGGAACAAGAAAACAATGATGACCAGGGAAACGATAATCGCTTCTTCGATCAGACTGTGTTTCAACGTGTTGATCGATTCGCTGATAAGTCCGGAGCGGTCATAGCCAGGGACCACCTCAACTCCCGGCGGCAGGGATCCTTTGATCTCCGCCAGCTTCTTCTTGACACCCTCAATCACGTTGAGTGCATTCAAGCCGTAGCGCATGACGACAATCCCGCCTACGGTCTCGCCTTCACCGTTCCATTCCGCAACCCCTTCGCGAATGTCCGGACCGAAGGCGACCGTACCCAGATCCTTGATCAATACAGGCGTTCCGTTCTTCGCCGTCACCGGCACATTCGCCAGGTCATCTAGTGATTTCAGATAACCCAGTCCTCGAATCATGTAGCGCGTGCCGCTCAACTCCAACACCCGGCCACCCACTTCATTGGTGCTCGACTTCACGCGATCAATCACCGCCGACAGCGGAACGCCATAGGCGAGCAACTTGTTGGGGTCGACATTGACCTGGTACTGGCGCGCGAACCCGCCGATGCTCGCCACTTCGGCCACACCTGGAACCGTCTCTAACTGGTAACGCAGGTGCCAATCCTGAATGCTTCGCAGATCGGCCAGACTCTGCTTGTGGCTACGATCGACGAGCGCATATTCATAGACCCAACCCGCGCCGGTCGCGTCGGGACCGATGGCAGGATGTACATTGGCAGGAAGGCGACCGGCAATCGTCTGCAGATACTCCACAACCCGAGACCGCGCCCAATACATATCGGTTCCGTCTTCGAACACAACAAAGACATAGGAATCGTTGAACATGGTCTGGGCGCGTACCGCTTTCACCCGCGGTGCAGCCAGCAAAGCAGTGACGATTGGATAGGTGACTTGGTCTTCAATGATATTGGGTGGCTCGCCCTCCCAGTTGGTGTGAATGATCACCTGCACGTCGGAAATGTCCGG
>JAOAPW010000033.1 GCA_025463105.1 Candidatus Acidiferrum typicum
CGACGATCCTCTATGCCGATCGCGTCACTCGCGCAGCGACGGCAATTCGCGCCCCCCAAGTGGAAGAACTGCGCAAGTTCTACGATGACGGACAAATTGTTGAGTTGACGCTGGCCATCTGCATGGCCAATTTCACGAATCGCTTCAATGACGCGCTCGAAAATATTCCAGACCTGGGCGTCTAGCGATTCCGCTGGAGGTACAACAGTACCGGTGCGGATGTGACTCTCGTTCCATAGACGGGAACGGAGCTGAATTGCAGAATGGTCACATGGTTGGAGCTATCAGGAACCTTGGAGGAAACGCCCGATGATGGTAGGTGTTTGCATCTCGGTTTGTATCGTGGTTCTCTTCTTGAGTTTCACCGGAAACCCTGACAGGTCCCGGTAGCTTTAGCTAGTAATTCTCCTTGTAGGCATTGCCCATGCCCCGAGCGGCCGGCCCCCCACCGGCCGCTCTCCCTTTTTACGAGTATTAGTTCGGATTCCAATTTTAAAGCTGACAGAAATTTCTGCGGGGACGGCTCGTCCCGGCGTAACCAGGACGAGCGGCCCATTCGGCTCGGCTGCGGTGGCTACCGCGGACGCCCGGGGGAACGACCCGGGGGACGGTAACTACCGAGTGAGCGAGGACGCAGCCGCAGGCGACTGCCTAGCGGCGGCGGAACATTGCGGAGCGGCGCACTGCAGTTGCTGCAAAGTTCTCCTCCGGAAGAGGCAGCACGCAACCAGTGGCCACGGGCCAGGCACTCCGGATTGATACACTGCACGGTCCATCCCGGCAAATACTGCACGTTTCTCCCCCTGTATAGTTTGGAAGCGCGACCTTTTCCGCTTTGGCTCCCTGGACCAGAAAAGAAACGGAAAAGTTGCCGGGATTTTGCGTCCGTGGACTTGTGGTGTCAAGAGGAAAGATACAATATCTAGTGGTAGTGTTGTCAGCCGCACAGTTTCATGCTGAACCACTGTTGGTTGACTTCACTTCGGTCGCGCAGAGTATCGGGAAAACTTTTTCAGCAGAAAAGCCGCTCGCCCTTTACAACACCGAGGGCTTTGCACACAATCTGTCCTGCCCAGATGGGCGAAGAATTTTTGGCGAGAAAGGTATCCGAATGCGGATTGGAACGGCACGCTTGCTGCTCGTCGCGATTGTATTGATACCTTCCATGGCCAGGGCGCGGGCGCAGCAGCCACAGGACGGAGAAGTCCAGGGTCTAGCCCAATTTCAGCCAGCGAGTCGGTCCTACGGGGGGCTGAACACTTCACTTGAAGCGTGCAGCGTGAAAGTAGGGCCCGCGCCATCTTCATCTGGTGCTTCCCAGGCAAGCCTTCCGCAGACAACCCACCGTTTCTGGGATCGCACAAATGACCTGTGGTTTGCAGCGGTGGGCGCAGGGCGTGCCCTTGATTACGCATCGACGCTGAATCTTCGCCGGCGTGGCGTCGATGAAGTTTTCCTGACGAATTCGATCGTCGACAACCATCCATTGTTCGGAGGGATCGAAGCGGCGGCTACGGCCGCATCCATCGGGGTTTCCTACTTGTTCCATCGTGCCGGCCATCACCGGCTGGAGCGATGGACCTCCATCGTTCATTTTGGTGTGGCTACGGGAGGCGCAGCACGTAATTACGCCCTGAAGACGCCGCATAATCCGTAAAGCCGGGCATTTATCCGCCGCGCGCGTCCCCGTTTACGAGCCGGCGTACTTGGCGCCTGGCGGCGGTTAGATCATACTCCGGGCCCTGCCGGCAAAAAGCTGTTTGGCCGATACACGGACGCTTGGGAGATTTCGATTGAATCGAAGAGGGACTCGCATCGCCCTGCTTTTTGCGGCATTCATCTTCTTAGCCGCTACTTTTTCATTTTTTCCAGCGGCAACCAATGCTCAGCAGCAGGCTCAGCCCTCACCGCCCTCTACGACGAGCCAAGTGCAGGGTTACACGCTTTCGCCGGCCCAGGAAGCGCAGGCAATCGCTTACGCACGAGCTCGCCACGAACTTTACTTCTTCGATGTTGCTTACGGTCTGCTCCTTTTGATCTTTCTCCTACAACTTCGTGTCGCTGCAAAATTTCGAGACATAGCAACGCGGGTAGCCGATAACAGTTTCGTGCAGACCGTCGTTTTCGTTCCACTGCTGCTGCTTACGATCGACATTCTCAGCCTTCCCACGGCCATATGGAGTCACCGGCTGGCGGTGAGGTATCAGCAATCGATCGAAGGATGGGGTTCGTGGTTGCTGGACTGGGCCAAGGGCGAAGCAGTGGAAGCGGCCATCGGCGTCGTCTTAGCCTGGATTCTCTACGCCGTGATTCGCAGGAGTCCGCGGAGGTGGTGGCTTTTTTTCTGGATCGCTGCGGTGCCGTTGATTATTTTGGGCGCGGTCGCCGAACCACTGATTGTCGAGCCGCTATTTTTCAAATTCACACCACTGGCAAGTTCCCAGCCGCACCTTGCCGAGCGCATCGAGAGCGTGGTCAAGCGCGCAGGCCTCGAGATTCCGCAGGATCGCATGTTCGTAATGAATGCCAGCTCGAAACTCAAATCGGTGAATGCCTATGCCTCCGGGCTCGGCGCGACCAAGCGCGTGGTCGTGTGGGACACTTCTCTCATGCGCATGACAGAGGACGAAATCCTGTTCGTTTTCGGCCACGAAATGGGGCATTACGTTTTGGGCCACGTGCGCAACGGCATTCTATTTTCCTGCGGCGTCCTGCTGATCTTTCTGTTTCTCGCTTATCGCTTACTGCATTGGATGCTCTTGCGGTGGGGAGAAAGATGGGCCATCCGTGCTGCGGACGATCTCGCATCGCTGCCTGTACTGATTCTGCTGGCTACGGTTTTCAGCTTTTTGTTCACTCCTGTCTCAAATGCCTATAGCCGCCACCTGGAGCATCAGGCCGATCAGTACGGCCTGGAAGTGATTCACGGACTGGTGCCCAACGCCCCGGTCGTAGCCGCGCACGCTTTCCAGGTGCTCGGCGAAGTTGACCTGGAAGAACCGCATCCGTCGGCGGCCGTGAAAATCTGGTTCTATAATCATCCGCCGTTGGACGAGCGCATGCGCTTCGCACAGACATATGATCCGTGGTCTCAGGGGCGCGCTCCCGAATTTGTGAAATAAATTGGTTCAGACAGGGCGGCCTGATCGAGCAGCACAGACTTCAGTCTGTGCGCATTTGAATTGAGTTTTGTTTAAATTAAAAGGAGAACGACGTTGAAAAACAGAACCAAACAGATTGTATTGCTGCTGTCTGTATTTCTTTCACTGGCATGCATACCGGGCCTCGCGCAGGATTTTAGCGCAACTATGGAAGTGCCTACGGCTGCGCCGGCCAGTCCTGCCCCCAGGCCTACTTCCTGGGGCGTGCCGGAAGGACGCATGTTTTTCCCGCACAACTCAGTGCGCGGATATACGGATTTTTCCTTCGCGCCGCCGCACAATGAGCCGGACCTTGGCCGTTGCAATCCCTCGTTCCCCGCAATTGTAAGTGCCGGCGGCGCCGCTTCCACGTGCAACGCCTACGCGCGTTACTTGTGGAGCGGCTATCTCGAAATTCAGCCCTTTGGAAAGACGCTCGCGCGCCATGCGTTCGTTTTCTTCACGCCTACATTTTCATTCGGAAATAACGTGCCGCAATTCAAGTACACAGCATCGATGGCGGGAATTGCGTTTGAACGCGCAGTGGGCTTCGGCTTTGAACTGCCAAAGAATTTCGAGTTTCGCGTGACTCAGCACCAGGTGGACTGGCTGGGCCGCTACAATCACAACGTCGGACCTGCCGATCTCGGCACGCACGGCCCCTATGGACTCTATACGACAATCGGGGCACGCTGGTACTTTGGCGGGTACGGCCGTTCGCAGTAAGGCGGTCGTACAACCGCTCATCCACTTGCCTGGCTGCTTACGTACTACCAGTCAGGGCGGCATTGCCGCAGGAGGTGGGGCATGAGTGTTCGAACAGGCGCGGTAACGATATTGGCGGCGGTCATTGTATTCCTTGCCTTGATTGTTCGGCTGCCGGCCAAAACGGGCCGCAACGCCGCTGCTTTGCCTTCCGTCTCGATGCAGCCACCTGCCCTTGGCGCCGCGCCGGTTCTGGTCGAACTGTTCACTTCCGAGAGCTGTTCGAGTTGCCCGCCCGCGGATGCGCTGCTCATGCGGCTTGGCCGGACGCAGCCTGTTCGCGAGGCTAATGTAATCGTGCTCGAGGAGCACGTGAACTATTGGGACAGCCTCGGCTGGAAGGACCCGTTCTCCTCCGACGCGGCAACTGAGCGCCAGCAGGAATATGGCCAGGCGTTTGGCGGGCGGCAAGTGTACACGCCGCAGATGATTGTGGATGGGAAAGCCGAATTTGTGGGAAGCGCGGAGAGTACGGCCATGCGAGCGGTTCGCGCGGCTGGCGCCGGGCCCAAGCCTGCCGTGAGTTTGTCCTGGGCCAATGGCGGGATGCTGGCGATCCACGTCGAGCCATTAACCAATGCGGCTGGGGGAGACACGCCACAGGTGGTTGTGGCCATCGCTGAAAACATGCTGCACTCCGATGTGAAGCACGGCGAAAATGCGGGCCGTGCACTCGAACACGATGGCGTTGTCCGCGTGCTCATTCTGGCAGGGAAGATTGACGCAGGTTCGAATGGATTTTCATCCACGATTGCGGTCCACGCTGTGCACGAATGGAACCTTGCAAACCTGCGGGCCGTTGTGTTCGTACAGGAACGCCGCAGCCGCCATATCCTGGCCGCCGCGGCGATTCCGTTTCCTGCAGCGTAGATATTTGTGGGTCGTGGCTTCAGCCACGACATAAACCCTATAAAATTAGCCGCGGCTTTTAGCCGCTGACGTATGCCACGGACACTCATCTAGAATATTGATGAGTCCAGTGATGGTTTCAGGAGTTAAAACCCCTGAAGGCGACCGGTATTTTTGTCGCGGCTGAAGCCGCGACCCACAAACCGTTTCGTCATTTTACGCTGCCCCTTTTGTAGCGATACTCCTTCCAGGAAGGCGATTCAGCCGTGCGCGCGAGTTCCATCCCTCGCTCATGATAAAGTTAACGCCCGCTCTATGGCGCAGATCGAAACATCGGTGCAGATCGCCGCTCCTGCCGAACTGGTGTTTGCATTTTTTGTTCCACAGCGCATGCCTTATTGGTACGGCGCGGAGATGGAAGCGCGCATCGAAGTGCAGGGTGGCGCGTCGGACTTTGCGGTCGCGCAGAAAGTGCGCGTCACGGGGCGCGTGGGGCGTCGCGAAGTCTCACACACGGCAGTGGTCACGGCGTTTCACCAGGGGCGCCTGTTCGAATGGCGATTTGAAGATCGCTACGGCGTAAAAGGCCTTGAACGCTGGGACTTGGAGCGAGTAAACGCGCCGCCGTCGGCGGTTGTACCGCAGACGGCCGTGCGGATGCGCAGCGACTATGCATTGCCCGGCGCGCTTGGCAAGGCCATGGACCGGTTCGTGACGCGACATGCGGTAGCGCGCCGCAATCAGGATTACCTTTTGCGCCTCAAACGGCTGGCCGAGCATGGTCCGCCAGAGTGAAATTGTGGATTCCGAAATAAATCGCGAAAGCAGCACGACCCTACGCTCTTTTCTGGCCCCTCCAGCGGGACCCATCGAGGGCGTCAGAGCGATTTTTTGGAATGAGCGCGAGCTCCGCGCTGGCTGGCGGCTTTTGATCTACCTCGCGCTCTTTCTTGCCATTGGTGGAGCGGAATCGTTTGCCGCACTGCACTTGCACCTTCTGACCGTTTCCTACACGAATATCACCGCATCGGGCCTGTTGATCCAGGAAGTGATCTTGCTTTGCGCCGCATTAGCGGCTGCGGCGGTCATGGGAATGCTTGAGTCACGCGGATTTAGGGTCTACGGATTGCCAAGTGCTTCAATTTTTGGACGGCGTTTCTGGCAGGGCCTTGTCTGGGGCCTGCTGATGATTTCGGCGATGATTCTATTAATCCGTCTGCTGGGAGGATTTTCTTTCGGCGGGCTGGCTCTCCATGGTACGGCTCTCTGGGGCTACGCGGCGCTTTGGGGTTTGGTCTTTCTTGTGGTGGGATTATTTGAAGAGTTCTTTTTCCGCGGTTATTCGCAATTCACGCTGGCCTCAGGAATCGGATTCTGGCCCTCTGCCACGATGATCTCCGCCGTTTTTGGCGCCTGGCACCTTGGCAACAAGGGCGAAGACATTGCCGGCGCACTGAGCGTGTTCGTCATCGGAATGTTTTTCTGTCTCACCTTGCG
>JAOAPW010000063.1 GCA_025463105.1 Candidatus Acidiferrum typicum
ATTTTTTGCCACATTTTCATTTGCTGCACATTTGCTGAACTACGGTCCTCTTACGTAAGGACTCCCGCCAAACTTGTATTACGCAGGAAGGTCTCCAGCTCTTTCAGAGCGAGGGTGACACTTCGAGCACAGACGACGGCCGGCAAGCGAATGGTCTGCGAATTTTAGATGTGAGTGAGGTCGACCTGATGCGGTCCAGACAAACGCCCGGGCCAGCGCCCCACACCAGACTAAATTTTACCTCATTTTCAATTGAAGCAAAGCTATTTGCTGGCGAGTGCGAACGCTTAAGACAACTGCGGAATTGCGAAAGTGGGCAGGTGTACAATGTCGTCTCCTTGGAATTCCACGTGAAGAAATCCAGGGCCAAAGAGGACAACCATGAATCGGTACGCGATTGTGATCTTCGCGAGCGTGCTCGGTCTGGGCATGCGTGCAGATGCTCAGACGGGCGGCAAAGTACACGAACTGAAGTCGTCGCCTACTACCGTGCATCGCGGCTTTTATGACGCGACGCTGAAACCAGTTCTGACGATTGATTCCGGCGATAGAGTGAAGGTGTGGACCACTACCGGGAATCCACGATATTTTGAAAACCTGGGAGTGCCAAAAGACAAGATTCCGGCCGAGCTCTACGCTGCTTTTGAAGGTGTGCAGGATAGCGAGCGCGGCGATCACACGCTGATCGGGCCCATGTACGTAAACGGCGCGGAACCTGGCGACACGCTGGAAATCAGGATCCTGGCGGTAGATGTCTGGCTCCCCATCGCGGCGCAAAGTTTTCGCCCGCATCGCGGCGTGCTGCCCGACGAGTTTCCTTATGCGAAAGACCGCGTCCTCTGGATCGACCTGAACAAAAAGACCGTTGAATACGCGCCTGGCGTGGTCGTCCCAGTGAAGCCGTTCTGGGGTGACATCGGAGTGGCGCCTCCGCCTCAGATGGGGCGGGTGATCAGCGGACCGCCGAACATCAATGGCGGCAACATGGATAACCACGATCTCGGTCAAGGAAGCACGTTGTACCTGCCCGTCCATGTTCCCGGAGCCTTGCTGTCATTGAGTGACGGACATGCGGTGCAAGGCGATGGCGAAGTCTGCCTCGCCGCGGTTGAAACTTCTCTGAAAGGCGAAATACAAGTCATTGTCCACAAGGGCAAGCGCATCGGCTGGCCCAGAGCGGAAACGCCGACGCACTACATGACGATGGGCTTCGATGAAGATCTCAATCAAGCCGCCAAAATCGCAACACGCGAGATGCTCAATTTCATTGTCGAAACGAAAGGCCTTTCGCGCGAAGATGCCTACATGTTACTCAGCGCCACCATGGACTTGGTCGTGACCCAGGCCGTCGACGGCGTCAAAGGGATCCACGCGCTGGTCCCGAAATCAATTTTCCAGAAGTAGGAACAGAAGTAGGAAGGGGTGGCCGGCCGCCCGTTGTCCAATCGGATTGGACAACGCTTCGCGAGTAGCCTCCCGAGTCAGCGGCCAAAATCTTCTTATGGCGGGAGTCATCACGTTCGCAGGCAACCCGGCGCGCCCAGCGTAGTTCTTACTGTGCATCGGTGTGCAGGGAGTCCTCCGTACGTTGGAAGAACAGCATGGAAACCAAGTATTCATTGATTGACGCGTGCATTCTGACAGGGATAGAATCAAGCTTCCGAATCAGGGGCGAGGATGCTTATGAACCGCTATAGCCGCTTTTCATTGTTCTTTTTGCTGAGCGGAGCTTTGCTCCTGCCATTGGGTCTGTATGGTCAGGAAAAAAATAATCAAGCCGCTCCCGCCGACCAGCAGCAGGATACCGGTAAGAAAAAAGATAAAGGCCCCGACAAAGCCAAGAACCTGAAGAAACTTCAGAAAGAACTCGATACCCCCTACAAGAAGTGGCTCCAGGAAGAAGTCCCCTACATCATCAGCGATGAAGAGCGCGCCGCGTTCCTGCAATTGCAGACAAACGAAGAGCGCGAGCAATTTATCGAGGCTTTCTGGCAGCGCCGCGACCCCACTCCGGACACGGTTGAGAACGAATTTAAAGAAGAGCACTATCGGCGCATTGCTTACGCCAACGAGCGGTTCGCCTCCGGCATTCCCGGCTGGCGCACCGATCGCGGGCGCATCTACATCATCTGGGGAAAGCCGGATGAGATCGAATCTCACCCGACCGGCGGCAATTACAACCGTCCCGATAATGAAGGCGGCGGGCAGACCGAAACGTATGCGTTCGAACAGTGGCGCTACCGCTACATGGAAGGGATTGGAAGCAACATCATCATCGAATTCGTGGACCCCTCCGGCACCAGCGAATATCACATGACCATGGATCCGGGCGAAAAAGACGCGCTCGCAAAGATCCCCGGGGCCGGTTTGAGCATGATGGAACAGATGGGCATGTCCTCCAAGACACAACGCTTCAACCGCACCGACGGTTCGACCGCGCCAAGGTCGATGAGCGGCGGCGGGCTCGAAAGCGATAACGAATTCACCCGTCTCGAGCAATTTGCAAAGGTGCAACAGGCGCCGCCCGTAAAGTTCAAGGATCTCGAGGAAGTCGTCAGTTCGCGCATCGTCCGCAATCAGATCACCTTCGACTATCGCACCGACTTCATGAGGATCACGAGCGACACAATTCTCGTGCCCATCACGGTTCAAATCCAGAACAAGCAAATGACGTTCCGCAACCGTGACGGCGTCCATTCCGCATCCCTGAATCTTTTCGCGCGAATCAGCACCATGACCGGCCGCATTGTGCAGACATTTGAGGACGTTATTCAGCGCGATTTCCCCGATTCGCTTCTTGAGCCATCTCTCAAAGGTTTTTCGATTTATCAGAAGGCCGTGCCCTTGCGTCCAGGCTTGTATAAAATCGACGTGGTCATCAAAGACGTGAACAGCGGGAACGTAGGTGTGCTGAATACGCGCCTGGCGGTATCGGCGATGCCGGATGAAAAATTCGATGCCAGTTCGCTGATACTGGCCGACCAGATCGAGCCAGTTTCCTCCAAAGATGTGGGCGTTGGACAGTTCGTCCTGGGCTCGACGAAGGTCCGCCCCAAGCTCGATGCCGAATTCCACAGCGACCAGCCGATGGGCATCTATCTGCAATTCTACAATCTTAAAGTGGATGATAAGACGCACAAGAACGACCTGTCCTTGGACGTCAAGGTGAGTCAGGGCCAGCAAACGGTCTCCCATGATGTCAAAACAGGTGAGGACCTTAAGCAAAACGGCGAGCAGGTAACCTACGAGAACGTGATCGAGCCCAAGGCTCTGGCGCCGGGCAAGTACAAACTCGAAATCCAAGCGACTGATCTCTTGACCAAGCAGACGGTTTCCCGTTCGGCGGATTTTACCGTAACACCTCCGGCCGTAATGAATAAGGCCGCGGCGAACACCACCACTGGGAGGTAACCAGTCCCCATGAAGCTGGCTGGCAAGACCCTGGTTTGGGTCGTGGTCATCGTTCTGGTTCTGGCTGCCTCGACAGCGGCCAAGCCAGGTTTTGGCACGATATCCGGCATCGTTCTGGATCCCTCGGGAACTCCCCAGATGGGCGCCACGGTATGGCTCCTCTCGGAAGACGCCGGAGGTCAACCCGTATCGCAACTGCTCTCCAACCAACACGGCGCTTTTTTCACGGACCGCCTGAAACCTGGAAAATACTCACTACGAGTGTCGTTGCCGGGATTCCTGCCTGCGATGGAGCAGCATGTGAGTGTGCTAGCCAACCTCACTACGCTGTTGCGCGTGCAAGTGGATTCTCTTTTCTCCTCACTCGACACACTGCGCCGTCAATCGGATGCGCCTGCCGAGCCCGACGACTGGAAGTGGGTACTGCGGTCGTCTGCAGCCACGCGCACGATTTTGCAATGGCGTGAGGGCGACATCGAGGCCGCAAACACGGTTCCTGTAGCAGATTTCCCAAGAGCCCAGCGTGCACGGGGGTTGGTGCAGGTAACCAACGGCGCGCTGCAGCAGGGATCATCGTCGAATCTCTCCGATTCTCCCGCGACTGCTGTTTCCTACGACCAGGGACTTGGCGCTATTGGCCGTCTCCTGCTTGCGGGCCAAATGAGCTATGAGCGTGGCGCCTCTGGTGCCTTTGCAACTGTTTGGTTGCCTTCCGGGGTATTCGGGCAAGGTCCGGAGACCACATTCGTCATGCGTCAGTCAACGGTTGGCATACGTGACTTGGCGTTTCAGGAGATGCGTTTCGATCATTCGGAACGGATCGCCCTTGGCGACCGGCTGGCACTGCGCGCCGGCGCTGAACTCCTCCATGTTGGCATAACCGCTCATGCTTCCGCTCTGCGACCGCACGCGCAACTGGATGCCGATCTCGCACCAGGGTGGACCGCTTCGTTCCTCGTGGCCTCGAGCACGGCCGATGATGTCCGCGCAGCCCATAGCGACGCATTGCAGTCGGCACTTACGGAGCTGGATAGCCTCCCCACGGTGCTCTTTCGCGATGGCCGACCCGTTTTCGAAGGGCGTTGGCATGAAGAGACATCTATTAAACACAAACTAGGGGAGCGCGCGAGTATCGAAACGGCTGCATTTCATGATGCTGCGCGGCACCAGGCGATTTTCGGGTCCGGACCCGCATCGAGCCCCGATTTCCTGCAGGACACTTTTTCGAACACTTTCCTTTATGACGGCGGCGCGCTAAATTCCTGGGGGGCTCGCGCGGCGTACAGCCAGAAGCTTTCGTCCAACCTGGAACTTGCAGCGCTCTATTCGTGGGCCGGTGCGCTCACTCCGCAAGGAAATTTGAATACTACGGCCGCCGATCTCCGCGATAGTTTCGCGACGCGCAAACACCATAGCGTGGGCACGCGAGTTTCCGGAAAACTGCCTCGCACCGGCACCCAATTTGCCGCCAGTTACATGTGGGTATCCGGCGCGACGCTTTCCCGTCTGGACGCGTTCGGCGAGGCAGCGTATCAGCTTGATCCGAACTTGCACGTTTCGCTGCGTCAACCACTTCCAAGCTTTGGACCGGCAGGCCACTGGGAAGTGCTGGCCGATTTCGGCAACCTTCTGGCTCAGGGGTATATGCCGGTGAATGGGCAGGATTCGCGGATCATGCTGGTACCTGTGTTGAGATCGTTTCGGGGTGGAGTAAGCTTTCAGTTTTAAGGCTTGAAACAAGATACTGAAATCAGGACAATGCCTTCCATAAACGGAAGATCATTGCCTTTCTCTATCCCTTCCCGAAATACTCTCTTATGTTTCAATGGGTTATGGCTAAAGAAAACTTATATATTTTGGAAGTATATTTGCTTTAGGATATCATTACAGAAGTGTAGGCGGGGAATCTTGTGAGCGCGCCAATCAACGACAGTTTGAAGGTTCGACTAGGCGCAGCGGTTCTTGCCTTGGCTACACTGGCCGCAATTGTCTTCGGAATCATCAATTTTCAACAACGCACCAACTTCAGCTCCCCGGATGACGGCGCGTCGTGGTGGGATACTCCAAGCGGGGTACTTGCCTGGCACATTACGCCAGATTCTCCAGCCGCCAATGCGGGAATCCGAAATGGCGACTACGTTCTGGCGATCAACGGCGCGGAAATACATAGTGCGATAGATGTTACAAAACGACTGTGGCGAGCCGGGCTGTGGTCGCAGGCACACTACAGGATTGAGCGGGGAGGCCGCGAGTTCGAGACTCAACTGGTAACTCAGCCGGCCGAAAAACCATCTTCGATTGAAAATTATCTTCGCGTTGTCGGCCTTTTGTACCTCTTCATCGGTCTGTTTATCTTCGCGCGACGTTGGAATGCCACTCGCGCCGTGCATTTCTATATTTTTTGCCTGGTTTCGTTCGTCCTTTACTCCTTCCAATACACCGGCAAGCTGAGCACTTTCGACTGGGAAATCTATTGGGCGGGCACCGTGGCCAGACTGCTGCAGCCTGCGTTGCTTCTGCATTTTGCCTTGGTGTTCCCCGAGCGCCGCCCTGCGAGCCGATGGCATGGCGCGCGGCTCGCCACCATCTATGCGTTACCGGGAGTGCTGCTTCTGGTACGCGTGCTCGTTGGGCTGCAGCAGTTGGGTTTCATGCCTTCCATCGAAGCCCGCAGACTTCTTGACGCATTCGATCTCGCTTATCTGGGATTCTACTTCCTGCTGGCCGCCGTAGCCTTTGTGCTCAGTTACCGCCGTGCTTCTTCCGGAATACTTCGCCAACAGCTTAAATGGGTTACTGGAGGGGCTCTCGCTGGGATTCTTCCGTTCCTGCTCCTGTATATCGTGCCTTATTCGCTGCACGTCGTGCCGCGACCCTGGATGAACTTCTCCGCCGTATCCCTGGCACTGATTCCGCTTTGCTTCGGGTACGCCATCATCCGGTACCGGTTGATGGACGTGGATATCATTTTCAAGCGAGGCCTCGCGTACACCGTGGCGAGCGGCGGCGTGGTCGCCGTATACATTGCCTTCGTTGCGCTGATTGGCGCGCTGTTCCACACGGCGTGGCCCTCCGGCATGATGGGCGGAAGCATCGCCATCGTCGTGGCCGC